>JACRMK010000046.1 GCA_016235055.1 Chloroflexota bacterium
CCGCGCACCTCCCCTAAGAATCTCGCCCCCTCTCAACGAAGTTGGGAGGGGGTCGGGGGGAGGGCAGCGCCACTTTTTCGGCGGGCCAGCTTGCGTGACAAGCGCCTGAGGGCCAGCGCATCGCAAGCGGCATTGGAAAGTGCCCGTACAAAGCCAAATTGAGAATTGCTGGACTGCCTGCCTCTCATTGTCAATTGGGCGGTGCGGTGCTAAAATGCCTGCCACCGCGCGGCCGGACCGGCTGCGCCGCTGACTGCCTATGGCCTTTCTCGATGCGAGCCGATCCGAACTGCGCCGCACGCTCGATTTGATCCTCACCCAGCTAGCGGTGGTGGTCGAACACGAATCGGCGGCTGTGCTGCTGCAGGTCAACGACCGCATGGAGCTTGTCGCAGCGCGCGGCTACGCCCCCGCGCAGCACGAGGCGATGGTCGCGTGCCCACTGAGTGACAGCGCCCTCCTGCAACAGGTCTTGAGCGCGTCTCGCCCCACCGTATTCGGCGGCCATCTCGACCAGGACCCGTTCTACGCTGTAGCCTGTCATGGCCATAACTGCTCGTGTCTCAACGTGCCTCTGCGCGTGCAGGACCGGGCTATCGGCTTGCTGACCATCAATCGTCACGCGGTGGCCAGGAACCTGTTCACGCTGGTGGAAGGGCAGATGCTGGAGGCGTTCGCCGAGCAGGCGGCGCTGACGATTGAGAATGCGCGCCTGGTGGACGAGGCGCGGCGTCTGGCCACGCATGTCGAGGCCGGCGCCGAAGTCGCCCGCCGGCTGACCCTTCTGCATGACCTCGACGAATTGATGGCCGAGACGGTGCGCGTCATCCGCGACACGTTCGGCTATGACCGGGTGCACATCCTGCTGATCGATCCGTCCGGCGAGCGGCTGCTGCTGAAAGAGGCCAGCGGCCCCGGCAGCGAGCTGATCAAGCAGCGCGGCTTCAACCTGCGGGTCGGCGTGGATGGCATTACCGGCTGGGTGGCGGCCAGCGGCGAGCCGCTGCTCTGCAACGATGTCAGCCGCGAGCCGCGTTTTATGCCGGATGACCTGGCCGGCGGGACGCGCGCCGAACTGGCCGTGCCGTTGCGCCTGCGCGGGCGGCCGATTGGCGTGCTCGACGTGCAGAACTTTCAGCCTGGCTCGTTTCATCGCGACGACGTCGCCGCGCTGCAGTTGATTGGCGATCAGGTCGCCATTGCCATCGAGAACGCGCGTCTGTTTACGGAGACGCGCAGCCGCCTGGCGGCGATGCGCGCCCTGCATGACGTGTCGCTTGATATTGTGGCGCAACTGGAGTTGGGCGAACTGCTCGGCACGCTGCTGCAGCGCGCTACCCGGCTGGTGCAGGCGGAAGCTGCGGCCATCTACCAGTACAAGCCGGCCAGCGGCACCATCGGCAACATCGCCAGTTTCCAGACCGGGTCCGGTTGGACGGCGTCGCCACTGCGGGTAGGCGTCGGGCTGGTCGGGCGCGTGGTGCAGGACGGCCTGCCGCTGATTGTGTACAACTACCCGGCCTGGGCGCATTCCATGCCGCAGTATGTCACTCACCCGCTCGTCATGCGCATGGCGGTTCCGCTGCGCTGGCAATCCGAGGTCATCGGCGCGTTGATGGTGCTGAACCCGGCCGACGGCCATCGCTTCACCCCCGATGACCAGCAGATGCTCTCAGCGTTTGCCGACCTCTCCGCCATCGCGCTCAAGAACGCCGACCTCTACGCGCAGGTATCCACCTTCGGGCGGCGGCTCGAAGCGCAGGTAGCCGAGCGCACCAGCGAGTTGGAACTGGCGCGCCAGGAGATCGTCGCCAAGGCGGAGCAGGTCGAGTGGCTGTTGTCCAAGACCGTGCACATCCAGGAGGAGGAGCGCGCGCGCATTGCCCGCGACCTGCACGACAGCGTCACCCAACTGGCGATCGGCGCGCTCTACGAGCTCCAGGCCGCCAAGTCCGACCTGAACGCGGCGCGCTCCGGCCCGGCGCTGGAGAAGATCGACACCACGCGCGACCTCCTCAAACAGATTGAGCGCGAGATCCGGCAGGCCATCCATGATCTGCGCCCGATCCTGCTCGATGCCGGCGGATTGCCGACGGCGCTGCATCGCTACGCCGAAAGCGTGCAGGCGCTGAGCGGCCTGCGTGTCACCGTAACAGCCAGCGGCACGCCCTGCAATCTGCCCGCCGCGATCGAAGTTGTGATCTTCCGTATCGCGCAGGAGGCGCTGCATAACGTCACCGCGCACGCGCACGCAACGCGCGCCGATGTCGCCCTCGACTTCGGCAGCGAGGTGTTGATTCTGGAAGTGAGCGACGACGGCCAGGGGTTTGACCTGGCGCATCTGGACGCACCCGGCCCCGGCCGGCACGTTGGCTTGGCCGGCATGCGTGAGCGCGCGTCGGTCATCGGCGGCGCGCTCGAGATCGAGTCGGCGCCCGGCCGCGGCGCGCGCGTCCGCCTGCGTGTCAACCTGCGGCGTACGTTCGCAGCCGCACCCGCTTTCGATCGATGAGCGACCCCGGCACGCCGATTCGCGTCCTCATCGTGGACGACCATGCCGCCGTGCGACGCGGCATACGGCACCTGCTCGGCGCCGTCCCCGATATTGAAATCGCCGGCGAAGCGGCGAGCGGGAACGAAGCGCTGCAAATCGTGTCCCGTGTCCGGCCGGACGTGATTCTGCTGGATGTGCGGATGCCAGGTCTGACGGGTTACGAGACGGCCCCGCGCCTGTTGGATACCGCGCCCGGGGCGCGCATCATCATGCTGACCACCTACGACGAGGATGAATATATCGCCAGGTCGTTCGGCGGCGGCGCGGTTGCCTACCTGCTCAAGAACTCCTCCGACGATACCGTGGTGGAAGCGATCCGCGCCGCGTACCGCGGCGAGCGGGTTGTGACACCCGAGTTGATGGACAAGGTGCTGACGCAGTACCAGTCGCTGGCCCGCACGCAGGCGCGCATCGAAAACGACCTCAGCGCCGAGGATGTGCGCATCCTGCAAATGATCAAGTCCGGCGCCACCAACGAGCGCATCGCCCGCGCGATGCTCCTGGGCGAGCGCACCCTCAAGCGGCGGGTGCAGGGCATCTACCGCAAACTGGGCGTTGCCCATCGCGCGGGCGCTATCGCCGAAGCCTCCCGGCGCGGCCTGATCTGATTCGCCCGACACCAGGGACAAAAAATGTCCCCGTTGGCCCTTGCTTTTTGTCACCCCCTCAAGTAATCTTGCGCCCACAGCGTAATTAGAACCGCGCCAGTTGTGGCGTGGTCGCGCGCCCCGCACGGGGGAGGGCACGCACACCGGGTTCGACGACACGCGGGCACATACTCACAGAGGAGGATCCATGAGCGACGAGAAGATGAATAGCGACTCCCAACCATCCGAGGAGTTGCAAGAGGGAGATACCGCCGCCAAGGCGATATCCCGCCGCCAGTTTCTGATCGGCGCCGGCGCCGGTATCGTGGCCGGCGTGGCGGGCACGGCCGTGGCGGTCAGCACCACCGCGCCGGCCCAACCCGCGCCCGCCGGGGCGCCGGCCGCCGGTGCGCAGCCGGCTGCGCCTGCTGCCGGTGGCGCGGTCGCGTCGGCCCTGCCGGCGACTCACCGGCAGGTTAAGCTGAACATCGACAACAAGGATTACGACCTGGTTGTTGATGTGCGCACGAGCCTGTGGGAAGCGATGACGTATGAACTTGGCATGTCGTCGTCCAACGTCGGCTGCGACCGCGCCCAGTGCGGCGCGTGCGCCGTGGTGATCGACGGTCGGGCCGTCAATGGCTGCACCATCCTGGCGGCGCGCCTTGGCCGCGGCCAGAAGATCCTGACGGTCGACGGCATCAGCAAGGGTCAGACACTCGAGCAGTTGCACCCGATTGCCAAGGCGTACCACCTGGAAGGCGGCCTGCAGTGCGGCCTCTGCACGCGCGGCTTCATCATGTCCACCTATGCGTTGCTGTCTCGGAACAAGGCGCCCAACGAGGACGATATCCGTGAAGCGCTCGGCGGCAATATCTGCCGTTGCTCGGAGTACCCCAAGATCTACGAGTCCGTCTATCGCGCGGCTGAAGAAATGCGCAAGGCTTAAGGAGGGAGGAAGACGCCATGGCAACCGTTGATATCGTACGTTTGATTCAGGATGAGCATTACGCCAATTCGTTGAGCCGCGATCAGTGGCACGATCTCGTCAGGAGCACCGAATGGGACCTGATGACCGGCGAGAATCCGGAATTGATCGCGCCGATCGTGCAGAAGTACGGCGATCGCCTGCCGCTTCCGTCGCGCGACGCCGGCGAGGGCGGCTTCGGCCCCGGCACCAACAAATCGCTGGGCGCGACCAAGCTGGACGTGCTTGGCACACGCATCCCGCGCCGCCAAGGCTTGGGTATCGTGACCGGCGTCGGCCGCTATGTCCAGCACATGGCGCCGAAGACCGCGCTGTTTATGCGCACCCTGCGCAGCCCGCACCCGCACGCCAAGGTCCTGAAAGTGGACACCAGCAAGGCCGAGAAGTTGCCCGGTGTACGCGCCGTGCTGCACCGCGCCGTGCTGCCGAAAGAGTATGCGGATGTCCGGCTTGGCGGCGGCCCGCCCTACCGCGATCTGTTCAACGAGGAAGTATTCGAGGTCGGCTCGCCGATCGCCTGCGTGGCGGCCGAGAACGAGCACATCGCCGACGAGGCGCTGCGCCTGATCGAAGTGCAGTACCAGGTGCTGCCTGCGGCGCTCAATATGCTTGAGGCGATGAAATCCGCCACACCCAAGCAGTTTGACAGCAAGCTGGATGGCACCACCATCAACATCCAGACGCCGTTCAAGCGCGGCGACGTGGCCAAAGGCTTTGCCGACGCCGACGTGACCGTCGAGAACGTTTCGTCGCGCGCCACCGAGCAGCACATGCCGCTCGAAATGACCACCTCGCTCTCCTGGTGGGACAACGGCAAGCTGACGATGTACTACACCTGCCAGCACTCGCACGGTTCCCGCGACGCGCTCGCGAGCGCGCTCAAGCTGCCGCAGGCGAACGTGCGCGTGATTCAGCCCGGCTATATGGGCTCCGGCTATGGCTACCGATCCAGCGTCGATCTGACCGAGATCCATGCGGCGATCATGGCGAAGGTGACGGGCCGCCCGATGCGCGCGATGTACACACGCTCGGAGGACTTCGTTACCCGCACGCACCGTCCGCAGTTCCAGAACGAGTCCAAGCTCGGCATCAAGAAGGACGGCACCATCGTCGCCCTGCAGGTCAAGGTGATTGCCAACGTCGGTGCGCAGCGCGCCACCGCCGCGTCCGGCGCGTGGTATAACATGCAGATGATGTATACCATCCCGAATGTGATGTTGGAAGGCGTCGACGTTTTCACCAACTCGTATAAATCCGGCCCGTACCGCTGCGTGAGCCACCCGGCCGGCACGCTGGCCCTCGAAACGATTCTGGATATGGCGGCGTACAAGATCGGCATGGATCCGGTCGAAGTGCGCCTCAAGAACCTGAACCTCTACGGCGACGTGGACGCCAAGCGCCCGTACAGCAACCCGGGCATCAAGACCTGCATCGAGCAGGCCTCCAAGGCGATCGGCTGGAAGGAGAAGTTCCACGCCCCGAAGGCCAAAGAAGTGCGCCCAGGCGTCTTCCACGGCATCTCCCTCGTCGCCGCGAACTGCAACCACGGCGCCGGATCGTCCAACGCCGCCGGCATGGTGATCATCACCAGCGACGGCACGCTGCAGGTCATCTCCGGCAGCACTGACATCGGTCCCGGTCAGAAGACGCTGCAGGCGATGATTGCGGCCGAGACAGTCGGCATCCCTTACGAGCGGACCAACATCTCGCTCGAAACCGACACTGAGTTCGCGCCGGACAACAGCGGCACGAACGGCTCCCGCCAGACGAACACCGCCGGCTGGGGCACGTACGAAGCGGCCATGGACGCGCGGCGTCAGGTGCTGGAGTGGGCGGCCAAGAAGTTCATCGCTGATGCCAAGCGCGCCACGCCGCCGCAGACGCTTACGGTCAAGCCGGAAGAGCTTGACGTGGTCAAGGGCGAGGTGGTGTTCAAGAACGACGCGACGAAGAAGCTCAAGATCTCCGACCTGATCGCCTTCAGCACCGGCCCGATCATCGGGCGCGGCGTGCACCAGCAGGATCCGACCTGGGAGCGCGCGGCCATGTGGTCGCACGCCGCCGAGATCGAAGTGGACACGAACACCGGCACCATCAAGATTCTGAAGTACGTGGCCGCCCACGACGTCGGCAAGGCGCTCAACCCGTTCGCGCTCGAGCAGCAGATCGAAGGCGGCGTGATTATGGGCATCGGCGCGGCGCTGACCGAAGAACTGAAGATCGATGCAGCGACCGGCCTGCCGCTCAACGACAACATCCTCGACTACAAGGCGCTGACGATCAAGGATGTGCCGCGAACCATCGACTGCGTCATCGTCGAGCATGAGAAGGAGTACGGCGTGTACGGCGCGCACGGCATCGGCGAGCCGCCCATCAACCCGGTCGGCGCGGTTATCGCCAACGCAATCTACAATGCGATTGGCGTGCGTGTGGACAAGATGCCGTTGACCCGTGAAAAAATCCTGGCGGCGCTGAAAGCCTAGGCGAGGAGGAGAGAGAAGAATGAAAGCGTTTGAACTCTATGATGCGAAATCCGTCCAGGACGCCGTCGCACTGCTGAACAAGTTCGGTCCCACGGCGAAGATTGTCGCGGGCGGCAGCGACCTGGTGGCGGGTGTGATGAAGGACTGGGTGTACGGGAAGGGCATGCCCTACCCGGAAAAACTGATCGACGTGACCACCATCGCCGACATGGTCG
Source organism: Chloroflexota bacterium (assembly GCA_016235055.1). NCBI lineage: Bacteria > Bacillati > Chloroflexota > Chloroflexota bacterium. Next base: position 6,828 of record JACRMK010000046.1, read on the forward strand.
GCATCAAGGTGGCGAACAACACCGCGACCATCGGCGCGGCGACCACGCTGACGTCGATCGAGGAGTCGCCGGATCTGAAGAAGGGCTGGCCCGTGTTCACCGACTCGGCGCTGAGCGTCGCGTCGCCGCTGATCCGCAACTTCGGCACGCTGGGCGGCAACCTCAACCAGCGCCCGCGCTGCTGGTTCTTCCGCGGCGAGAACTTCGCCTGCTACAAGAAGGGCGGCGACTTCTGCTTCGCGGTGACGGGCGACAACCGCTACCACGCGATCGTGGGCGGCGAGTTGTGCTACATCGTCCACCCGTCGGACACGGCGACCTCGCTGCTGGCGCTCAACGCCGCCGCGACGGTGGCCGGGCCGAGCGGCCAGCGCACCGTGCAGTTTGACGACTACTTCAAGGGCCCGCGCGACGACGTCCTGCGCGAGAACGTGCTGAAGAACGACGAGTTGATGGTGAATGTGACCATCCCGGCGCTCGCCGCCAACACCAAGACGGCGTGGATCAAGCTGAAGGATCGTCAGGTCTACGACTTTGCCCTGATGAGCGTCGCCGTGGTGGTGACGCAGGAGGGCGGGACCTGGAAGGACGGGCGTATCGTGCTCGGCGGTGTCGCGCCGGTACCGTATCGCGCCAAGGTCATCGAGGACGCGTTGAAGGGCAAGGACATCAAGGCGACGCTGAAGAGCGCGATCCAGCAGTTCCGCACTGTCACCCGCCCGATGAGCCTGAACGCCTACAAAGTTGACATCGCGATGAGCCTGATCGAGCGTGCCATCACGGCCGCGATCTAGGCCGAGTTGAACGGAACCAGCGGGAGGGAGGCGTTCGATGCCTCCCTCCCCCGGCGTTACGTGGATCTGCCCAGCACGGCCTTGGTCGTGCGCACCAGCCAGCCGTGGATCACGCCGTTGGTGGCAATATAGCCGCCGTCGGAGTGGCGCCAAGAGTTGCCAACAATGTTCGTCAGCACACCGCCGCCCTCGGAGAGTATCACCGCCGCGGCCGCCACATCCCACAATTGCAGCGTTGTGTGGTAGTAGGCATGCAGCCGGCCGCACGCCACATAGCAGAACCCCAGCGCGGGCGAACCCATCGCGTTCAGCGTGATACATTGCGTTGCCAGCACGGTCGCAATGTTCAGGCTCTGCTGGCGCTGGAGCATCCCGCCGGGCCAGTCCGTTCCCACGAACGCCTTGTCGTACGCTGTTTCGCCCTCCGCCACCAGTTGCACATTAATCGGCTCGTCGTTCAGCCGTGCAAACTTGCCGCGCACCGCATGGAACAACTCGTTGCGGCAGGGGTCGTACACGACGCCGATTTCGTAGATGTCATCCACGCGCAGCGCGATGGAGATGGCGAAGTGCGGGATGCCCTGGTAGTAGTTCAGACTGCCGTCGAGCGGATCCACAATCCAGACGATGCCTTCGGCGGGCGGCGGGTCGCCGGCGCCCTCTTCGGCGTAGATTACGTCGTCGGGGCGCTCGGCGCGCAAAATCGCGCAGATCTGGTCTTGAATTGGCGGGACGCTGCCGACCAGCAGGTCGCGCGTGTCCTTCCATTGCTGGTAGACGGGGCTGCCCAGCGAGGCCAGCGCGATGCGCCCGCCTTCGCGGGCGGCGCGCACCGCCAGGTCGTGCATCGCCATCAAATCCATGGTTGCTCCTGTAGTCATTTAAGGTAAGCATAAGCATACTGTCAATGCGTCTGACCGTCAAAGCTTGTAGACGGTTGTCGCGCCCATTCTAAACCATAACCCATCGGAGATCCCACATGCGATCCAAACTGCTGCTGCTGACGATTCTGGCATTGATTGTTGCCGGCTTGACCGCCTGCGGCGACACGCCTCCCACGTCCGCCCCGGCTGCGGCGACGAGCGCTCCGGCTACGAGCGGCAACTCGACGTCGCCGCTGCCGCCGCAGCCGACACTGCCGCCTGTTGCGCCGCGCCAGGCGACGCCGTTCGTTGCCGCGACCTTTGCGCCGATTTTCAACGTGCCTGCGCCTACGCGTGCGGCTACGGCACCAGCGGCCGCGCCCACCACGGCGGCGGGCGCCGCTACGCCCGCTGCCGCGGGTCCGACGACCGCGCCAGCCGCCTCCGTCCCGACCGCGCCCGGCGTGGCCACCGGAAAGTATGAAGACTTGAAGGTCGATTTCGCCCAGACGCTGGGCACGGCCGAGCAGGTCGACGAAATCACGCCCCTCCTGAAGGCGGCGTTCCCGGCCAATGCCATCAAGGGCGTCAGCGGCAATGAAGTCGGCATCAGCATCGCGTACGATCCGGGTCTCGTGACGCCGGGCCAGATTCGCGCCAAGCTGGCCTCCCTGGGTCACCCTGTCAAGAACTAGTGATCGAGGCGCTGTGACGCGGCTTGTCCGCCGCATCGTATTTGGCTATACATACGATGCGTTTCCCGGTCTGCTGATCGTCGCCTGCAACCAGTTGAAGCGCAAGCTGGAGCGCGCCGGATTTGCCGTGACGGTTGAGACCGCCCCGCTCAGCGCACTGCCGCCCGACACCGACATCGTGTTCGTGCCGCTGGCGCTGGCGGATGTGGCGAGACAGGCCGCGTCGCAGTGTCGCATCGAAGTGCTGGACGAATTGCTCAACCACCCGTCCTATAATATCCTGGTGGCTCAGTTGATGGATGGAAGCGAATGGACGGCGCTGCCCGCCGCACCACCGGCCGATCCAGCGGCCGGCACCATTCAAACCTATCGCGGCAGTTTACGAATTGACTAGCACTACCCGAAGATTTATCGCGCGCTGCTGGACCATCGTTCTGACCCTGGGTATACTACTGACCGGTTGCGAGGGCGCACCGGCTGCAACGCCCGAGGGGCCTGCCGGCGCAACGCCAGCGGAGCCTGCGATCGTGACGCGCATCCCGCGAGCCACCTCGACGCCCACGATTCAGCGCCCGTCCAGCACGCAACGCTGGCCGGTGACCGGCATCGTGCGCGTGGATACGGGCGACGATTTTTTCCTGCCGGAAGTGGTGACCATCACGGTGGGATCGTCCGTGCGCTGGTACCATATCGGCGAAGAGGCGCATAACGCCGTCGCATTCGACGGCTCCTGGGGCACGGTCGACTTTGGCATCGGTGAAACGGCCGAATATCGCTTTGGTACCCCGGGCCGCTTCCCGTATCGCTGTACCCTTGCCGGGCCGGGCATGAGCGGTATTGTCGTGGTGGTGGCGCCGCCGTGAGCGGACGAGTCCTGCGTTTCGCGATTTTTTGCATGTTGTCGCTGGTCGCACTGGCAGGTTGCGATACCGCTCCGCCCGGTGCAAACGGCGCGCCCGACGAACCGTCAGCGACGCGCATCCCGCGCGCGACGAGCACCCCGACGGTGCGGCGGGCGCCGTCGCAGCAGAGCGGTCCGCTGAGCGGGTTGGTGCGCGTGGATGCCGGGGATGATTGGTTCCTGCCGGAGGTCGTAACGATCACCGTCGGCACGACCGTGCGCTGGTATCATGTCGGCGAAGAGGCGCATAACGCGTTCGCGATAGACGGCAGTTGGGGGACGCCGGAATTCGGGATCGGCAGCACCACGGAACACCGCTTCAACAGCACGGGCCGCTATCCCTACCAGTGCACGCTTCACGCGCCGGGTATGAGCGGCATCATTGTCGTGGTGCCGAAATGATAGCGCGGATCGCGGCCAGGTTGTGTATTGCCGGAGCCGCCGCTATGTTCAGCGTGGCGTGTGCCGCTCCGGCGCCAACCGGGGCGGCGGTTGACCTGCCGGTTGCCACGCGCATACCGCGCACGGTGCTGGCACCCACGCCCACGGCGACAGCCCGTCCGCCGCGCAGTCTGCCGCCGAACACGGTCGCGGTTGACATCAGCGATAGCTTCTTCCAGCCGGGGGTAATCACGGTGACGGTGGGCACGACGGTGCGCTGGTATCATGACGGCGGCACGGCGCATAATGTGCGCGCAGTTGACGGCTCCTGGGCCGCGCCCGACATGCACCGCGGAGACATGTTTGCGCGCCGCTTTGACGAGCTCGGCGCCTACAATTACCTCTGCCTGTTCCATGCGGGGACGATGTTTGGCAGTGTGATCGTGGTGAAACCATGAGCGCCGACGACTCCGGTGCCCTGCAGTCACTGGAAGAACTGGCGCGCCGCCTGACGCAGCAGTTGTCCTCATACGAGGCGTTACATGCGGCAGAAGCGCGAACGGTCAAAGAACAATGGGAGAAACTGCAAAGTATCCAGCAGGATGAGCTACGGATGTTGCGCGAGGAACTTGCGCAACTCAAGGGAGGGATCGCCGCGTTGCGTGCATCCCTGGCAGAACGGCACGGAGCTTCTGGCGGTCCCGCCGGAACGGAACCTAAAGATTCATGAACCGTTATCGTCTCGTTGCATTCGCTTTGGTCATCGGAATACTGGTTATCGGCTCGCTACTGACCGGCCCCTGGTTCGCCCCGCGTGCCAATGCCGGGCGGCTCGCAGCCGCACCGATCACCCAACTGACGAACAACCCCGCCGCCGATGTGCGCCCGATGTGGAGCCCCGACAACCGGCAGATCGCCTTTATGTCGAGCCGCGATGGTCCTTCGCACGTCTACCTGATGAATCCGGACGGCTCCAACCAGCGCGCGCTGACCAAGGGCAAGACCGAGGATCGGCACCCGGTCTGGATGCCCGATGGCAAGCAGATTGTATTCGATTCCGGCGACGGTGGCGCTTCTGAAATCTGGCTGGTGAATGTCGCCGATGGCGCGCTGAAGCAGATCACGAAACTGGGCGGGCTGGCCAGCTTCCCCTCGCCCAGCCCGGATGGCAAGACGATCGTCTTCTACTGGTACCAGGCCGACGCGATGAACCTGTGGATCGTGAAGACGGACGGTAGTGCCCCGAAAGCGCTGACGAAGGAATTGGCGACGGCGAAGAATGAACAGTGCACCTTCGCCTGCCACCAGGCCGGCTGGAGCCCCGACGGGAAGACCATCGCGTACCCCGGCGGCGACAAACGCTCGATCTGGGTGATGGGCGCCGACGGCAGCGGTGCGCGCGCGGTCTTGCAGCAGGACGGCGGGGATATCAGCCATTTCCCGTGGTTCCTGGCCGACGGACGCCTCGCCTACGTTAGCGAGCATGTGGAATCCATGACGGCATGGACGGACGCCTGGACGATTGACATGCACACCGGCGAGCGCACCATCCTGCAGGACTATATGGCCCTGCAGGGTCCGATGGAATGGAATCGCGAAATGTCGCGCGTGCTGTTCCACTCGCCGCGCTCCGGTAACTTCGAAATCTACCTGATTGACTTGAGCGTGCCGGGCGGCGTGGAGATACTGCAGGGCACCCCGGTGCCGAACGCGGCCGCGGTTGGCACGCCGGCGCCGTTTGTCTCGGGCCCGGTGTCTACCAGTAGCGCTCCGGCGACTGCCGGCGCGTCGGATAGCGCGACGCTGGCACTGATTGCCGTGCTGGCCGCGGCTATGGTCGGCGTGATTGCGTTGTTCATCTGGTTCAAGAGCCGCGCCGCCGGGAAGCCATCCTGACGGCCAATGTGCCGGCGCTGCTGAAATCCATCACAGGGAGTATTGTCCATGTCATCAAATGAGGGCGCAGACAAGGGCGGGAAACGGGAGCTTTCGCGCCGCGAATTCCTGGCCACGGCGACGGCGAGCGTCGTCGCCGTGGGCGCGCTCGGTGTCAGCGGCGTGGCCTTCATGGCCCCGCCGAGACATCCAATTGACCGCCTCTCAGACGGCGTCATCTTCCCGGATCCCACGTTGTGCATCGGCTGCCTGACCTGCGAAGTGGCCTGCACCGACGCGCACAAGAAGGCCGGCATGTCCGAGTTCTCGCGCATCCGCATCTATAAGGACGCGACGACCAAGGTCGATCCCGAGATCATCAAGAACTACCCGGACCGCGGATCGTTCTTCCAGGGCGTCTGCCTGCAGTGCCCGGATGCGCCGTGCCTGCCGGTCTGCCCGGTCAACGCGCTGCATGTCGAGCCGAAGACCGGCGCGCGCGTGATCGACGAGAAGGCGTGCATCGCCTGCGGGCGCTGCAACGCGTCGTGCCCATTCGATTCGCGCGCTCCCGAGACGCAGGTGGGGGAGAAGAAGGTCGCCGCGCACACCAAGCGCGTGAACTTCGACGACTCGCGCTCGGTATACGTCAAGTGCGACCTGTGCTACTTCCGGCCCGAAGGCCCGGCCTGCATCGAGAAATGCCCGGTCAACATCCGCATCAAGCAGGACATTGTGAAAGTGGAAAAGGGTCGCATGTGCCTGGATCTGCCGAAATCGGATCCCGCGCACTTCGAGAAACTGCGCGCGCAGCAGACGACCAAGAAGGCATAACCCACCCACCGGGAGGATGCTTCGTGAAACGCAAACGCATTCCCGCCGCCGTCAGCGCGGCTCTGTTTGGCCTGACCGTCATGACGGTCAGCATCGCGTATGCCCAGGGCGGCGGCTTCCTGCCCGACCAGTCGGTCCTGTACGACGACGCGGCGACGCTGGCACGCCTGGTGCCCGCCGTACTGGCGATCAGCATGTTAGTCGGCATCTTCTTTGGACGGCGCAGCACCGCGCGCCGGCCGGAACCGGTTGGCGAAACGGTCGTGCGCCACGACGTCGGCGGCGTGATGTCGCACTGGGTCAACACCGTCGGCTTTGTGATTGGCATGATCACCGGCGCGATCGCCCTGCGCTGGATCAGTCGCCCGGATGACATGCGCCTGGTCTGGCAACTGCATTTTGTGGGCTCGGGACTGGTGGTCTTCGCGGTTGGCTCGCATATCGCCGAGAACGTGATCGCGGGCGGCTTCGGCCTGCTGCCGCGCTCGTTCAAGGACGTGCTGCACGGCCTCGGCGAGACACTCGAATATGCCGGCATCTGGGGCCCGGATGGCGCTGTGTTCCACCTCCCCCTGCCGAAGGCCATTCGCCAGCCGCTGGCCGAGACCTTTGAGTCGTTCGGGGTGAATCCGCCCAAGCGCACCGGCAAGTACCTGTCGGCCGAGAAGGTGTTGTCATACACGCCCTGGGCGATCATCGTCGGCGTCATGCTCGTGACCGGCTCGGTCAAGGTTTTCCGCTACATCATGCCGATTGCGCCGGATCTCGTGGCGCAGATGTCCAAATTGCATGACATCTTCACGATCGTGGCGATCGTGATGCTGGGCATCCACCTGTCGGCGCTGTTCCTGGTCCCGCGCCACTGGCCGCTGGTCGTTTCGATGTTCACGACGCGCATCAGCACCAGGTACGTTGAGAAGTACCACTCGCTGTGGCTGAACGACTTGAAGACCGCCGCGCAGCAGGCCGAACCGGCCCAGAGCGCCCAGGCCAAACCGGCCGAGGGCAAGGCGCGGGCGTAGCGCAAGCATGGCGACCGACCGCGAGTTCTTCGCCCAGGTTGTGCAGAGCCTGTCGCGCGGCGAGCCGCTGGTGCTGGCGACGGTCGTCAAGGCCAGCGGGTCGGTGCCGCGCGGCGTCGGTTCGCGCATGCTGGTCTGGCGCAGCGGCGCCATCAGCGGCACGGTCGGCGGTGGCACCATGGAGGAGCGCGTCATCCAGGAATCGCAGGCGGCGCTGGCCGACGGCCGGTCGCGACAGTGCGAGTACCTGTTCGCCAGCGACGCGGAAAACTCGGTCGGCCTCTGCGGCGGGCAGGCGGAAGTCTTCCTGCGGGTGATTATGCCATCCTGACGGCCGCCACTCGTGACGCAACTTTTCTGCCCGGTTCCCCATGCGGGGGGCCGGGCAGTTTTTCTTCCGCCGGCCGCGCGGTTCTCGTTGCGGCGGGTCGGCCGCGGCGCGCGCCACGCGGCATTCGGGGAGCATCGCCCGGTGGGGGCACGACCGCTACAGATTGACCGGCAGCCCGCTCGCCGCCGACTCCATCGCCGCCGCGCCGAGCCGCAGCGTGCGCACGCCCTCGTCGAGCGGGCAGAGCGCAGGGCGGTCGTCGCGAATCGCCGCCAGCAGGTCGAGTGTCTGCGCCATGATGGTGTCGGCGTCCGACGCGATTGTCTCGGCTTCGACCGGCTCACGGTCGGTGTGGTGGATTGTGGCGCGGCTGGCCGATGCGAAGTCGACGGTGAGGCGCGGCAGGACGACACGCCAGTCGGAATCCCAGCGGCCGGGGATCGCCCCGTTGGTCGCCGCGATCGTCGCGATACTGCCGTTCGTGAAGCGGATCGTTGTGGCGCTGGCGTCCTCGACCGTGTAATCCGGCGTGTCGCGGTGGAACAGGTTGTCCTGCATGGAGAAGATCTGCGCCGGCTCGCCGAGGAACAGTCGCGTCAGGTCGAGCAGATGCGTGATCTGCTCGAAGACCTGCCCGCCGCTCCGGTTGCGGTCGCGCCACCACCAGCGGTGCAAAGCGTTGCAGGCGTAGTGCGCGGACATGAACGCCCGCTCGCCGGCGCCCGGCCCTGCGCAGTACTGCGCCAACCAGCGCACCGCCGCGCCGTGGCGAAACTGGAAACCGACCTGCGTCTTGATCCCCGCTGCGCGCGCCCGCTCCGCCATCGCCTCCGCGCCCGTGACCGTGAGCGCCACCGGCTTCTCGATCAGGAAGTGCGCGCCATACCGGCACGCCAGTTCGACCTCGTTCGTGTGCGCGAACGGCGGCAGGCAGATATAGACCAGGTTCAGGTCCATCTCGGCAAACATGCGCGCCGTGTCATCGTACGCCGCGCCGCCCCCGAACTCGTGGCTGTATGCCGCCGCCTTGTCGAGCTTGTGGTCGTAGAATGCGACCAGCGGGGTATCGGGCAGTGCCGCCAATCGCGCCGCATGTTCGCGGCCGTATGAGCCGCATCCGATGATGGCGGTGCGCAGTGGTTTCATAGTCTGATCCCCGTGATTAAATGTGCCCCTGCATCGCCAGCCAGCGCCCGTAGGCGTCGTCCCAGGCGGCGGATGGGCGCGGCTGGTAGGTCTGCGGCGCGAACGAATGGCGCACGAGCTCGCGTCCCTCGCGCAGGGACGCCAGTTTGCCTGCGCTCATCAACTGCACGAGCGCGTTGCCGAGCGCGGTCGCCTCGACCGGCCCGGCGACGACCGGGACCGCGCATGCATCGGCCGTCCACTGGCAGAGCAGGCGGTTCTGCGAGCCGCCGCCGACGATATGAATGACAGACGGCTTGCGCCCGCGCATCTCGGCGATACGCTCCAGCGTCCAGCGGTAGCGTAGCGCGAGGCTCTCCAGCGCGCAGCGCACGACCGCGCCGCGCTCAAGCGGCGCCGGCTGGCCGGACTGCGCGCAGAAGTTGCGGATCGCGGCCGGCATGTTGATCGGGTGCAGGAAGCGCGCATCGTCGGGGTCGATCAGCGAGACGAGCGCGGGCGCGCCGGCGGCCAGCGTCATCAGGTCGTCGTAAGCCAATGTCTCGCCTTCGCTCTGCCAGGCGCGGCGGCAGGCCTGCACCAGCCACAGCCCCATGATGTTCTTCAGGAAGCGGAAGGCGCCGCCCGCGCCGCCCTCGTTGGTAAAGTTGTGCGCGAGGCTCTGCGCTGTGATGATTGGCGCGTCGCACTCGATGCCCATCAGCGACCAGGTGCCCGAACTGATGTATGCGAAGTCGTCTCCTGCGGCGGGTACGGCAGCGACCGCCGAGGCGGTGTCGTGGCAGGCGGGCGCGATGACGCGCAGTCCCAGCAGGCCGTGCTCCGCCGCCAGTTCGGGTGCCAACGGGCCGAGTTCCGTGCCGGGTGGGACGATCTCTGCGAATATGTGCGCGGGGATGCCGAGGCGTTCCATCAAATCACGCGCCCAGCCGCCCGCGCGCGGGTCGTAGCATTGCGTCGTGCTGGCGATGCTGAACTCGGAGACCTTGCGGCTGGTCAGCCAGAAGTTGAACAGGTCGGGGATCATCAGGAGGGTGCGTGCGTTGGCGAGCGCTGCCGACTGCGCGCGCGCCAGCGCCAGCAGTTGGTAGAGCGAGTTGATCTGGATGAACTGCACGCCGGTCTGCGCGAAGATCTCCGCGCGCGGCACGCGCCGGCAGGCTTCCTCGACCATGCCGTCGGTGCGGCGGTCGCGGTAGTGGAACGGGTGGCCGATCAGCGCGTCGTCGGCGTCGAGCAGCGCGAAATCCACGCCCCAGGTGTCGATGCCGATGCTGTGGAGCCCATGCGGCGCGGCCAGCGCCAGCCCGCGTTGAATTTCAACCCACAGGCGCAGGACGTCCCAGTGCAGGCTGTCGCGCACGCGCACGCCGCCGTTGGCGAAGCGGTGCGCTTCAGCGAGGGTGATACGCTCGCCGTCGAAGCGCGCCAGCATCGCGCGGCCGCTTTCCGCGCCGAGGTCGAACGCGAGGGCGTTGTAGGTGCGGCTCATAGTCGCATCTGGTCGCTCTTCATCGGTGTGCTACAGCGCGCCATCTTGCAGCGTCATTGCGAGCCCTCCAAAGAGGGCGAAGCAATCTCTCTTTCGGGCACGACGCAGAGATTGCTTCGTCGCAAACTGCGCTCCTCGCAATGACGGCATACTACCGCACGTACGCGCCGGGGATGCCGCCGTCGACTGTCAATACGGCGCCGGTCGTCTTGGCTGCGCGCGACGAGAGCAAGAAGTATGTCGCCTCGGCGATGTCGTCGGGGTACACATTGACTTTCAGCGTCGAGCGCTTGCGGTAATGTTCCTCGATCTGGTGCGGTTCGACGCCGTACTCCTTTGCGCGCGCCGCGCGCCAGGCGCTGTTCCAGATGCCGGAGCCTTCGATCACGGCGTCGGGGCAGACGCTGTTGACGCGGATGCCGAACGGCCCGCCTTCCTCGGCCAGGCAGCGCGCCAGGTGCAGTTCGGCCGCCTTGGCCGCGCTGTATGCCGCCGCTTTGCGCCCCGGCACAAGCGCGTTCTTCGAGGCAATGAACACGATCTGCCCGCCGCGCCCCTGTGCTTTCAGCACGCGGAACGCCTCGCGCGAGGCGAGGAAGTAGCCGGTGGACAGCACGCCCTGCAGCCGCTCCCACTCGGCCAGCGACACGTCTTCGATGGCGTTGGCCCCGGCGATGCCGGCATTGGCCACCACGATGTCCACACCGCCGTACGTCAGAATCGTTTGCTCGAACGCACCGACCACGTCGGCCTCGCGCGTCACGTCGGTGCGGACGGCCAGCGCGCGTCCGGCGCCGTGCTTCGCCTCGATCGCGCCGGCGACCGCTTGCGCAGCGTCGCCGTTCAGATCGGCGATGACGACGTGCGCGCCTTCCTGCGCCAGCCGCAGGGCGATGGCGCGGCCGATGCCGCCCGCGCCGCCCGTGACGAGCGCGACACGCCCGGACAGTTCGCGCGGCGGCGCCTGCAGGGTCAGCTTGTAGCGCTCCAGCGGCCAGTACTCGACGTCGTAGTCCTCGGCCTCGTTGAGCGGGACGAAGCCGCCGAGCGCCCACAGCCCGCGAATGACCGCCATCGCGCGGTGGAAGATGTCGCCGGCCGTGCGCGCCCAGAAGACGTCCTTGCCGGTCGCGAGCATGCCGACGCGCGGGATCAGGATGATGCGCGGGTTCGGGTCGTCCATCTCGAAGTTGTCGCCGGCCCGCGCATGCTCGCGCGCGTAGTAGGCGCGGTAGCGCTCTTTGTACCGTTCCAGTTCGGTGCGTATCTGCGCGGCCAGCGCCTCCGGCTCGAACGACTGCGGCTCCACCCAGAGCGGCCACGGCTTGGTGTGCACCAGGTGATCGGGGCAGGCGGTGCCGGTCAGCGCGTACTGGCGCGTCTCCTCGGAGCCGGCGAACGCCAGCGTCTCGTCGAGGTCGTCGTACTGAAGGATCATCGGGCGCAGTTCGCTCAGGTAGCCGCGCAGGGTCGGCAGCAGTTTCGCCATCAGCGCGCGCCGCTCGTCGCGCGGCAGCGGGTCAAAGCGCAGCTTGCCGAGCGGGCGCTGGCTGCCGGTCTGCTGCTTGATGTAGTCCTCGGCGCGCTGGATGAACTCCATCGAGTTGCGATAGCACTCCGGCGCGCTCGCGCCCCACGTCACCAGCCCGTGCTTCGCCATGAACACGGCGCGCACCTGCGGCCGTTTCTGCATCGTTTCGGCAATCAGTTTGGAGAGCGGGAAGCCCGGACGGATGTACGGCACCCAGAGCACCTCGTCGCCGAACACCTCGCGCGTCAATCCCTCGCTGTTCGGCGCGCAGCAGAACGTGACGACCGCGTCGGCGTGCACGTGGTCGACGTGCCTCGCGGGCAGGAAGGCGTGCAGCAGCGTCTCAATCGACGCGCGCGGCATGTTCGGGTGCAGGCTGCAGTGCGCGAGGTAGCTCACCATCTCGTCGTCGCTCATCGTCGCGCGTTCCAGCAGCGGCAGGGCGTCGTCCATGCGCACGGCGGCGAAGCCGTTGCGCGTGATCGTGCCGAGGTCGGTGCCGCTGCCTTTGACATACAGCACGTTCACCGCGCGGCCGCGGAAGTCGCGCTCGACCTGCTTCATCGACGTGTTGCCGCCCGCCCAGTTCGAGACCGAGCGGTCGGCGCCCAATCGGTTCGAGCGGTAGGCCAGCAGGCCGAGTTCGTCCAGCCCGGCGATTTCGTTTTCGTTCCAGAGGCTCTGTACCATGCGTTCTCCGGGATGCTAGGCTTTGTGGTTATCGCGCATTGGCGCGAACTATGTCTTTATGCTGTAATGCTGAACGCGCAGGCAAGGCTGTTGGCACGGTAGATCGTATGCGCGCGAAGCATCGAAAGTGCAGCATCTCAGATGCTTCGCGCACGCAACGCGCCGCACGTTGAGGGTCCGACCTGCGTGCTCAGCATGACAAGCTGATACGCGGTTGGTGCGGTGAGCCGTTAACCCGTATACCCGCCGCCGGTCGGCGCCGTGCCGCGCTCGCGCGCGATACGCGCCGCGTAGCCGCTGGCGCGAAACGCGGTGATCGGGTCGGCGGCCGCGCCGATGGCAGTACGCGCGTCGGCCAGCAACGGCCGCACGTCGGTTTCGAACGCGTCGTGCAGGATGCGATTGGCGCCCAGCACGTCGTCCTGTGCCTGCGCCGCAGCCAACGCGTCGCGGTCGACCAGCAATGCCTTGGCGTACGCCGACTGCACGTTCAGCACCGATTGGATCGCCGCCTCGATCTTCGGCTCGACGTTGTGCGACTGGTCGAGCATGTAGGCGATGTCCTGCACGGTCGCCGCGCAGCGCGGGTCGCGGCCCGCGCCGAGGATCTCGTGGAAGATCAGGAACAGCTCGTACGGGTTGACCGAGCCGACCATCAGATCGTCGTCGGCGTACTTGCGGTTGTTGAAGTGGAAGCCGCCCAGCCGCCCCTCGTCGATCAGCAGGGCGACGATCTGCTCGATGTTCGTGCCCTGCGGGTGATGGCCGGTGTCGACCAGTACCTGCGCGCGCGGGCCGAGCTTGCACGCCAGCAGGTGCGCCATGCCCCAGTCGGCGAGGTCGGTGTGGTAGAACGCCGGCTCGAAGAACTTGTACTCGATCAACATGCGCATGCCGTCCGGCATCGCGGCGTACACCTCGGCCAGCGACTCGATCAGGCGCGCCCGCCGCGAGCGCATGTCGTCCTGCCCGGGGTAGTTCGTGCCGTCGGCCAGCCAGAGGCTGAGCGCGCCCGACTCGACCGTGCGCGCGATCTGCACGCACTCCAGCATGTGCGCGACGGCGCGCTTGCGCACGGCCGGGTCGCGATGGCAGACGCTGCCGAAGCGGTACTCGTCGTCCTGGAAGACGTTGGGGTTGACCGCGCCGATGGCGATGCCGCGCTCGCGCGCGTAGGCCCGCACCGGCGTCCAGTCGTCGACGCGATCCCACGGGATGTGGATGGCGACCGTCGGGCACGCGCCGGTCAGACGGTGCACCAGTGCCGCGTCGTCGATCTTCTCGTAGAGCGTGCGCGCTGCGCCCGGCTGCGCGAACACCTTGAAGCGCGTGCCGGAGTTGCCGTAGCCCCACGATGGCGTCTCGATGCGCAGGGCGTGGATCGCCCGGATGATCTCAGCGCGGCTCATGCGTCACTCCTCCACCGGGTAGGCGATCGTCGTCATCAGCGCCATGTTCGGCTGTGTCGTGTCCAGCCGCGAGTGCTGGACGATGACCGGCACGTCGGCGCGCACACGCACCGCATACGGCACATCGCGCGGGAGCACCGCGCCGCCGAGGTGCTCCGGCTTGTCGAGCCGCACATGAAAGGTGCGCTCCGCCTGCACCGTCACGGCGATATTTTTGAGCGGCGCGCGGTCCTCGAAGTAGATGTCGAGCATGATGCGCGCGTCCTGCACGCCGGTATTCAAGATGCAGATCGCTTCATGGCTCTGGTACGCCTTGCCGTCGCCGGGTGGCGTCGCCATGTAGCCGTCCGGGATGAGCCATGTGCGCGCGCCTTCGATCGGGTTCATCGCTTCCTCCTGTGCGGGAGTATAACTGAATCGCGGCCCGGCGCGCAATTGACGACGCGTTGTAGCGCAGTGCTATAATCGGTGCACTGTCACCGCTCAGACGGTGCCGGCGAGGGGAGCGAACGGTCAATGTCAGGTGATGCCGGAACCATCATGCGCGCCGATGCGGCGGCCGACGCGGGCAAATGGCGCGTGCTGGCCGCGCTGGCGGTCGGCGAACTGCTGGCGATGGGCCTCTGGTTCTCAGCCTCGGCGGTGGTGCCGGCGCTCAGCCGCGAGTGGCGGCTCGACGACGACGGGCGCGCCTGGCTGACGAACTCCGTGCAGGTCGGCTTTGTCGCCGGCACGCTGCTATCGGCGCTGCTCAATCTGGCCGACCGTGTGCCGACCAGCCGCCTGTTTGCTGTGAGCGCGCTCGGCGGCGCGCTCGTCAACTTTCTGATTCCAGCGACTGCCGGCGATCTGGGCGCGGCCCTGCCGTGGCGTTTCCTGACCGGCGTCTTCAGCGCAGGCGTCTACCCGGTCGGCATGAAGATCATGACGACCTGGTGCAAGCAGGACCGCGGTCTCTGTATCGGCCTGCTGGTCGGCGCGCTGACGCTCGGCTCGGCCAGCCCGCACTTGATCAACGTGCTTGGCGGCGTGACCGACTGGCGGCCGGTGCTGTTCGCGTCGTCTGCGCTCGCCGCGCTCGGCGGCACGCTCGTGTTCCTGTTCGTGCGTGAAGGCCCGCAGCGCACCGCCACGCCGCCGTTCAACTGGAAGTTCGCCGTGCAGGCGTGGCAGTCGCGCGGCGTGCGGCTGGCGAATTTAGGTTACTTCGGGCATATGTGGGAATTGTACGCGATGTGGACGTGGCTGCCGCTGTTCCTCGCGTCGGGCTTCGCGGCGATGAATCTGCCGGATGCGCCGCGCTGGGCATCGCTGGTCGCGTTCGCGGCGATCGGCACCGGCGCGCTGGGGAGCTATGGCGCAGGGCTGTGGGCCGACCGCTGGGGCCGCACGCGCGTGACGATCGTCAGCCTGATCGTCAGCGGCGCATGCGCGGCGCTGTCAGGTGTGGCGTTCGCCTCGTCGCCGCTCGTGCTCTCCGCGCTGGCGATCGTGTGGGGCGTCGCCGTGATCGCCGACAGCGCGCAGTACTCCGCGAGCATCAGCGAGCTGTCGGCGCGCGAGTACACCGGCACCGCGCTCACCTTGCAGACCGGGCTCGGCTTCCTGCTGACGCTCGTATCGATCCGGCTGATTCCGGTGCTGGTCAGTTGGATCGGCTGGCAGTGGGCGTTTGCGGCGCTGGCGGTGGGACCGGCGCTCGGCGTGTGGGCGATGGTCGCCCTGATGCGCTCGCCCGACGCGGCGCGATTGGCCGGCGGGCGCGGGTGACAACGGACGGGCAATACAACGGGAGAGGGGTTTGAATCGATGAAAGCGATTGTCTTTGCCGACTTGTTGCCGGTGCTGGCGCCGAAAATCGCTGCCGTGGCGCCGGACATGCAGTGGGTGCCGATCCCGGCCAGCGGCGCGCTGCCGCCGGAAGCGGCCGGCGCGGATATCTTCTACTACAACTACGCGTTCCCGCGTGACATCGTCGCCTCGGTCATTCGCAGCGTGCCGGGTCTGCGCTGGATTCACGCGATCAACGCGGGGGTGGATCACCTGCTCTGTCCCGAACTTGTGGCGAGCGATATCCTGTTCACGAACTCGGTCGGCGCGCACGCGGTCTCGATCTCCGAGAGCGTGATCGGCATGCTGCTGTTCACCGTCAAACGCTTCGGCGGACACTGGGACGCGCAGAAAGAGCACCGCTGGGGACGCGTGCCGAAGGACGAACTGCACGCCAGGACGCTCGGCATCATTGGCCTCGGGCATGTCGGCCTGGAACTGGCGCGCCTGGCGAAGGCGTTCGAGATGCGCGTGCTGGCGACGCGCCGGACGCCGCAGCCCGCGCCGAACGTGGACGCCGTCTGGGGGTCGGACAGCCTGCCGCGCCTGCTCGCCGAGTCGGACTTCGTCGTCATGTGCGCCGCGCTGACGCCGGAGACGCGTGGCATGATGGGCGAGCGCGAACTGCGGCAGATGAAGCCGAGCGCGTACTTCGTCAACATCGCGCGCGGCGCGCTGGTGGACGAGAACGCGTTGGTGCGCGCGCTGCGCGAAGGCTGGATTGCCGGCGCGTGCCTCGACGCGTTCGTGCACGAGCCGCTGCCGCCGGAGCACCCGTTCTGGACCCTGCCGAACTGCTTCGTGACGCCGCACAGCTCGGCCAACACGCCGCAACTGACAGCGCGCGCGCTCGACATTTTCGTCGAGAACGTGCGGCGCTACCGCGCAGGCGAGCCGCTGCTGAACGTGGTCGACAAGCGGCGCGGGTATTGAGCGCAGTCTCTGGCCCGGCGCGTTCGGCCAGATCATGCCCTACTTCACACTGGTGTCTATGTCTGGTATTTCATTCACGCCCGGCGATGTCTCTTATCCGTCCGCAGCGGCCCTGTTCGAGCAGGTGGTTGCGCGCCAAACGGAAGCCGCAGCCATCGAGAGCGCCGAGCGCTCGTTCACTTACGATGATCTCAACCGCGCGGCCAACCGCATTGCGCGCGCCATCGTGGCGGGCTGCGGCAGCGACGAGGAGCCCGTCCTGCTGCTGTTTGGCAAGAATGCACTGGTGGCCGCCGCCATGCTTGGAATCCTCAAGGCAGGCAAGTTCTACGTTCCGCTGGATGCCGCCGACCCGGCGGCGCGCCTGCGCCTGATCGCGCAGGACGCCGGCGCCCGACTGGTGCTGACCGACACAGAGCACGAAGTGCAGGCGCGCGCGCTGGCCGGCGAAGCTGCCATCTTCAACGTGGATACTATCGACCCGGGCGCAGACGACCGCAATCTGGATCTCGACATCGCCTCGTCGCGGATGGCCTACGTTACCTACACTTCCGGCTCGACGGGGGCGCCCAAAGGCATCCAGCACAACCAGCACACACTCGTCAAGACAGCGCTCGTGCGCGAACAGCTGGGCTTCAGCACGGCGACCGACCGCACGGCCCTGCTTTACTCGTTGAGCGTAGTGCAGAGCACGCAGTATCTATTCGCTGCCTTGTTGAACGGAGGCGCGGCCTGCGTGTACGACCTGCAGGCCCAGGGGCTGGCCGGGCTGGCCGAGTGGATGCGCCGCAATCGAATTACCGCCTTCATCTCGACGCCGACGGTCTATCGCCACTTCGTCGCTACGCTGGACGGCCGCGCCGACATGCCGCACTTGCGCCTGATCAGCCTGGCCGGTGAGCCGGTGCTGGCGCACGATGTGGCCCTGTACCAGCGATGCTTCGAAGCTCCGTGCCGCCTGCGCATTTCCTACGGTTCGACCGAGGCGCCCGTCAGCGCCGAGTGGGTGGCCGATCAGCGCACGCGCCTCGCACAGCCGCACGCGCCGGGCGGCTACGCGTGGGGTGGTTCGCGCATCTTTATCCGGGACGCGCAAGGCCGCCCGCTGCCGCCTGGCGAAGTCGGCGAGATCGTCGTGCAGAGTGACTTGCTCTCGACCGGCTACTGGCAACGGCCCGAGCTGACCGCGCAGTCGTTCCTACCGGACCCTGCCGGCGGGGAGCGCCGCTTGTTCCGCACGGGCGACCTGGGCACGTTGTCGCCGGACGGACTGCTGGAGTTTTATGGCCGCAAGGATAACCAGGTCAAGGTACGCGGTCATCGCGTCGAGCCGGCCGAGATCGAGGACGCCCTGTTTGCGCTGGATGGTGTGCGGCAGGCGGCTGTTCTGCCGCAGGCAGCCCCCGGCGGCGAGACGCGCCTGATCGCCTATCTGGTCAGCGACGGCGCACTACCCGATGCCGCCGTGCTGCGGGCGCGACTGGCCGCGCGCCTGCCGGCGCACATGCTGCCGGCCGTCTTTGTGCGCCTGCTGTCGATGCCGGTCAACGAAGCCGGCAAGGTGGACCGGCGCGCGCTGCCACCGGCTCCGGAACTCGAACGCTCGACGGCGGACCCGGCCGACGAGGAGATCGGCCGCATGCTGGCGATCTGGCGCGAAGTGTTCGGCGCACCCGTCGGCCTCGACGATCACTTCGTCGAACTGGGCGGCCACTCGCTGATCGCGGCGCGCATCGTCGTGCGCGTGTCCGCGGAGTTCGGCACGCCCGTCGATGTGACCGCACTGGCGCAGGCGCCGACGGCCGCGCAACTTGCGCGATGGATGCGCAGTCCCACGCCGGCTGCGTCACACCACACGGTGCTGGCGCTTTTGCGCGCCGGCGGGCAGCGGCCGCCGTTCTTCTGCGTGCACGGCTTCGTTGGCGGCGTGCTGGATTACGGCCCCCTGGCGCGCCATCTGGATGCGGACCAGCCGTTCTACGCCCTGCAGTCGCCGGCATTTGACGGGCAGACGCCGCCGCAAGATAATCTGGTGGCGATGGCGACTGAGTATGCGAGCGCGATCCGGGCTGTTCAGCCGCGCGGCCCGTACCGCCTGGGCGGTTACTGCTTTGGAGGCGTCGTCGCGTTTGAAATGGCGCAGCAACTGCGCGCGCAGGGCGAATCCGTCGCGCTGCTGGCGATGATCGAGGGCTACACGCCCCGCGCGGCGATGACGCCTCGGCACTGGACGAACTCGCAGCACCTGGCGGCATTTGCCGCCAACCTGCCGTATTGGTGGCGCGATGTCACCCGGCCGGGCGCACGCGCGGCCGTCGGGCGCATCGTGCAGCGCCGGCGGCATGCCGGCGGTAGCGCCAGCCGTGTCATCGACGACGCCCTGCAGGGCGTCGAGGTGCCCGACACACTGGTTCACATTATGCAGGCGCATGTGGACGCGATGCGCTGCTACAAGCCGGGAAGTTACGACGGCACCATTACACTTTTTCGCGTGCGCGGCCAGTCGCTGTGGCGCGCGCACGACCCGACGATGGGCTGGGGGGGCGTGGCGGCCAGCGTGCGCATACGCACGATCGCGGGCACGCATAATACGGTGCTTGCGGAGCCCGATGTGCGGTCGCTGGCGGCAAGCCTGTCTGCGGCGCTGGACGACGGCAGCGCATAGCCCGATCAGCCGCGCCTGGCAGAGGAAAACAAAGATCAACACAACGGCGTTAACCGCAGAGAACGCAGAGGACGCAAAGAAATGCAGAGAAACAAAGATCGCCACGGAGACACAGAGAAGACCTTTGGTTTGGTGAAGACATCGGAGACTCAGTTTTGCGCTCGATTTTGGGTTTCCTTTGCGCTCTTTGCGTCCTTTGCGGTTCAGGTCTCTTGATAAAGGCTTTCTCTGCGGTAAAAGATTGATACTAGCGAGGAGCATCGATGGACACACTGCACGCACGCATGAACGCGCTGCTGGAGCGCTATCAGCTTGACGCCATCGTCGCCAGTTCGATGGAGAACGTCTTCTACCTGACCGGCGCGTGGATCATGACCCAGAAATACATCCCCGACCGGCTGGCGATGGTCGTCTGGCCGCGCGGCGGCGAGCCGGCGTTCATCGTTTGCACGATCGAAGAGGGGCTGGCGCGCCGCGATTCGCGGATCAAGAACGTGCACGGCTACGTCGAGTTCCAAACCTCGCCGATCGAGACGCTGGCCGAGGTGCTGCGCGGCATGGGACTGGAGCATGCGCAGATCGGCTTCGAGCGCAAAGTGCTCGTCGCCAGCTATTCTGACGAACTGCATGCGCGCATGCCCGCTGTTTCATGGCTCGGCGGTGACGCGCTGTTCGACGAACTGCGCATGCTCAAGTCGCCGGAAGAGATCGTCACCCTGTCGCACGCCGCATACACGGCCGACGGCGTCACGCGCGACGCCTTCCAGATGGCGCGCGCCGGGCGCACCGAAAAAGAGATCGGCGACTGGATGCAGATGGAGTTGCTCATGCGTGGCGCGAGCGAGGGCGTTTTTCTCGTGCTCGGCGCGGGCGACGCGGCCGGGTTGGCGCACCCGTCGCCGCGCACGCGCGCCCTGCAGAACGGCGACGTCCTGCGCGTGGATTTCGGCGGCCTGTTCGGCGGCTACTATGCTGACATGGCGCGCACGATGGTCGTCGGCACGGCGACGCAACGCCAGCGCGATGACTACGCCCGCCTCTGGCAGGCCCAGCAGGAGACGATCGCGGCGCTGAAGCCGGGCGCGCGCGCCAGCGACGTATACCGTCTCTGCGAGCGGCGGGCGAAGGAACTCGGCCTCGACTTCAGCATGCCGCACATCGGGCACGGCATCGGCGTCGGCCTGCACGAGCACCCGATGCTCTCGCCGCGCCACGACACGCTCATCGAGGAGAACATGGCGTTCATGGTCGAGCCGTCCTGCCGCAACGCCGACGGCAGCACCTTCCACGTCGAGGACCTGGTGATCGTGCGCGCCAGCGGCCCGGAGATCGTCTCGCGCGCCGCGAACTGGGAGAAGCTGCCGGAGATC
Organism: Chloroflexota bacterium; assembly: GCA_016235055.1. Classification (NCBI taxonomy): domain Bacteria; kingdom Bacillati; phylum Chloroflexota; species Chloroflexota bacterium. The sequence goes on from JACRMK010000046.1 coordinate 27,590, forward strand.
GTTTGAGGCGGCAGGGAAAGAATACTAACCGCAGAGCACGCAGAGAAAACCAGATTACCACGGAGGCACAGAGGCACAGAGTGATTTCGATCTGATTACTCTGTGCCTCCGTGACTCTGTGGTGGAGTGCGGCTGCAAGAAACTTTGCCGCAGAGAAAAAAAGTGAGACACGGAGAACGCTCGGGCCCGTTTACCGATTTTCCTCTGCGTCCTCTGCGGTTAATGACAGTTTACTATCCCGAACCAACCGATGCCAAGCAAATACTACGCCGTCCGCCGCGGCAAGCGGCCCGGCATCTACGACACATGGGACGCCTGCTCGGCGCAGGTGACCGGCTTCGCGGGCGCGCAGTTCAAGTCGTTCGCGACGCGCGCGGAAGCGGACGCGTACCTGGCCGGCGCGCGGCAGGCGCACACATCGGCGTCGCGTGCTGAGAAAGCGGCGCCCCGTGCGGCGCCGGCGCGCCCCCGTACCGCGCGCGTGGCGGTCAAACCCGCCGAGCCGGCGGAGGAGCCGCGCGCGACGATCTTCACTGACGGCGGTTGCTTCGAGAACCCGGGGCCGGGCGGATACGGCGCAGTTGTGATCGACGGCGGCAAGCGCCGCGAACTGTCAGGCGGCTTCCGGCGCACGACCAACAACCGCATGGAGATGATGGCGTGCATCGCGGGGCTGCGCGCGCTGTCGCACGACGGTCCCGCAGCACTCGTGACCGATTCGCGCTACGTCGCCAACAGCCTGAGTAAGGGCTGGGCGAAACGCTGGCGCGCTGCGAAATGGCTGCGCGAGAGCAAACGCGTGCCGAACGCCGACCTGTGGGCCGTTCTGCTCGGCCTGAGCGAGCAGAAGCATGTCTCGGTGCGCTGGGTGCGCGGCCATGCCGGGCACGCCGAAAACGAGCGCTGCCACACGCTGGCGACGCAGGCGCTCCAGCGCGGCGGCTGGCCGGCCGACGAGGGCTACGAGCGCGAACGGGAGGCCGGACTCTCCGGTGGCGGCGAGTAAGCGGGCACCATCGTCTTTCCGCGATTCGTTCATTATGGCTTCACAATTGTGTAGAATAATCATGAACGGAACCCAAGAGGACTTCAGGCGGACCGAGCGCCGAAAGTGGCTCGGCAAGGCGATCGAGCACCGTTCCGCTGACGCCGGCAGGGCCATGGACGGCAAGGAGACGAGGTTGTGATTGCGCCAGCAAAGAAAGTTCCAGCCCTTCAAACCATACGCACCTTTCTGAAAGAGGGAACCTGATCGGAAACGATTATGGGCGTCGTGGACCGCTCATTCGACCACCCGTTGAAACTTGAGGAGAACGCCTCAATGCCTCTGGCGGGCGGTGTCATGGGAAACGGCTACCAATGCGGAATGCTTTGGGGCGGGGCACTCGCCGCCGGCGCACAGGCATATCGACTTTATGGTGCGGGCGCCCAAGCGGAAGTGGAAGCCTTGTTTGCATCACAACGACTGGTGGAGTCGTTCCAAAATCGCGCCAAGGCTGTCAATTGCGCTGAAATCACGGAGTTGGAATGGCAGAAGCCGTCGAGAGGTCAGGTAGTCAAATTTATCGCCAGGGGCGGACCGATTGGTTGTTTTCGATTAGCCGGCGACTACGGCCAGATTGCATTCGATACGATCAACCACGCGCTTGGCGAAAAGCATATTGATGCACCTTCGCTTCCCGTCAGTTGCACCGCCGTGCTGGCGCAGAAGATGGGCGTATCGGAAATGCATGTGGTGATGGCGGCCGGACTGGCGGGCGGGATTGGTCTATGCGGCGGTGCGTGTGGCGCATTGGGTGCCGCCATTTGGATCCAGGGGATCCATACGCTCCAACATGGCGGCAAGCTGAGTTTCAGCTTCAATGCGACGACGGAGCCGATGCAGACTTTCCTGGCAAGCTCCGACTATGAATTCGAGTGCGCCAAAATCGTTGGCCGCAAATTCGAGACTGTGGCCGACCACGCGAGCTACGTTCGCGAAGGCGGTTGCGCAAAGATCATCGACGCATTGGCAACCACCCGGTAGCATCGACTCCACAATCGGCCGAACATCACGCGGTCGCTCAGTTGGACTCTATCCGGATTGAGCATCGAAGCGCGACCCAGCAAGGCGATTGAAGACCGCCGTACTCCATCATCCTTCCGTGCCGCATTCATAATTGCTTCACAACCTCATGGCACACTCCTGTATAGAATCCAACATTTACAGGAGGCAACCATGAGTGGTAAAGTGATTGCGGGCGTGTTGCTCGTGCTGTTCCTGCTGGCGGCGGTGGCCTTTGGCGTCGGCCTGCCGGCGTACCAGTTTGGCGTGGCGCAGGGCCTGGCCGACAGCGGCAAGATCGTCGCGCCGCCGGCGGGCGTGCCGTATATGTACGGACCGGGCATGCATTTCGGGCGCTTCGGCTGGGGCTTCGGGCCGCTGAACTGCCTGTTCCCGCTGCTCGGCTTCTTCATCGTGCTCGGCGTGCTGCGTATGCTGTTCTGGCGCGGGCCGCGCATGTGGCGGCACGGGCGCTGGGGCGAGGGCGGCGTGCCCCCGATGTTCGAGGACTGGCATCGCCGCGCGCACGGCGAGACGCCGGCCGAGCCGCAGACCAAGACGAACCTGTAACGCCGTTTGATGTGCAGACCCTTCGGGTTCCGAAAACCCGAAGGGTCGCTGGTGTTTCATGAAAACGATTCTGGTGGTGGACGACGAACCGAAGATTGCGCAGATTGCCCGCGACTACCTGGAGCACGCGGGCTTCGCCGTTGCCACCGCCGGCGACGGCCGCAGCGCACTCGCGCAGGCGCGCAGTGTGAAGCCCGACCTGATCGTGCTCGATCTTGGCCTGCCGGAGCTTGACGGGCTTGATGTGACGCGCATCCTGCGCCAAACGTCCAATGTGCCGATTATCATGCTCACGGCGCGGGTGGACGAGAGCGACAAGCTGGTGGGGCTCGAACTGGGCGCGGACGACTACCTGACCAAGCCGTTCAGCCCGAAAGAGCTTGTCGCGCGCGTGCGGGTCGTGCTGCGGCGCGTGGAGCAGGCATCGAGCGCCGGCACCGAGACGGTTCGCGCGGGCGACCTGCTGCTCGACGTGCCGCGCATGAAAGCGACAGTGGCCGGCCGCACGGTGGAGTTGACGCCGACGGAGTTCCAGTTACTGGCGGCGCTGGCGCGCCAGCCGGGCCGCATCTTCACCCGCGCGCAACTGCTCGACACGGTGCGCGGCGTCGCCTTCGAATCGTACGAGCGCGCGATTGACGCGCACATCAAGAACATCCGGCGCAAGCTGGAGCCCGACCCGCACGCGCCGCGCTACATCCTCACCGTCTACGGCGTCGGCTACAAGTTCGTCGAATCCGCGTGAACCCACGCCACACCCCGCGCCAGCGCCCGCCCTGGTGGCCTGCCGATCAGCCATGGCCGCCGGAATCGTTCGCCGGCCATGCCGAGCGGCGCGCCCTCTTCCGGCAGTTCGGCTGCGTGTTCCTGCTGTTTGCGTTCTTCGCCGTGGCGGGCGCGCTGTCGCTGGCCTGGTTCGTGATGACGCTGCTCGGCGCGGCCCTGCCGATCGATCTGCCGCGCCCGTGGGCGATCGTTGTCGTGATCGCGCTGATCTTCGGGCTGGTAACGATCCTGCGCACCGCGCGCCGCATGGCGACGCCGTTGGGCGATATCGTCGAGGCGGTCGGTCGCGTGGGCGACGGCGACTACACGGTTCGCATCGATGCGCGGCGACCGCGCAGCTTCAACCGGCTGGCACGCTCGTTCAACGCGATGGCCGAGCGCCTGCAGCACAACGACGAGCAGCGCCGCGCGCTGATGGCCGACATCGCGCATGAACTGCGCACGCCGCTGGCGGTCATCCAGGGACAGGTCGAGGGGATGCTCGACGGCCTCTACCCGCGCGATGACGCGCACCTTGCGCCGCTGCTGGACGAAACGCGCTTCCTGACCCGCCTGATCGAAGACCTGCGCACGCTCTCGCTGGCGGAGACGGGCACGCTGCCGTTGCAGAAGGAGCCGGTCGACGTGGCGGTGCTGGCGGCGGACGTTGCCGCGTCGTTCCACGCGCAGGCCGAAGCGAACGGCATCACGCTGGCCGCCGAGTTTGCCGGCGGCGCGCCGGCCGTGGCGGCCGACCCGACGCGCATCCGTGAAGTGCTCTCGAACCTGATCGCGAACGCGCTACGCTATACGCCGCATGGCGGGACGATCACCGTGCGCGGCGGCACCACACGCGACACCAACATGGTCACGATCGAGGTCACCGACACCGGTTCCGGCATCGCCTCGGACGACCTGCCGCATATCTTCGACCGGTTCACGAAGTCGCGCGATTCCGGCGGCTCGGGGCTGGGACTGGCGATCGCGAAGAATCTGGTCGCGGCGCACGGCGGTGAGATCCGCGCCGAGAGCGCGCCGGGGCAGGGAACGACCATCACCTTTTCGCTGCCAGTCGCGTAATAAACGAACCACCACAGAGACACAGAGGCACAGAGAATCACTTCTTGATCTCTGTGCCTCTGTGCGTCTGTGGTATAGTTGTCCTCAAACAACCCGGGAGCGTATCTATGGACAAACTCGCGTCACCGCTCTCCATCATCTGGCTGCTGCTGTGCACAGCGGGCGGGGGCATGCTCGGGGCGATCGCGCTGCGCATGACGGCGCCGAGCGAGACGCCGCCGCGCTCGTTGCACAGCAGGCCGTAGTGCGCCTGGCCGATCTTCAGCGCGCTGGCGTCGTTGCTGTGTGCGCGCTGCAGGAACGCGACCGCCGCGGGGCCGCGCACTTCGTAGCGCCCCATATGCGACACGTCGAAGATGCCGGCGCGCTCGCGCACCGCCTTGTGCTCGGCGATGTCGCCGCTGTAGCGGACCGGCATCTCCTAGCCGCCAAACGGCACCATCGTCGCGCCCAACTGGCGATGCACGGCGTACAAGACCGTCTTTTTCAGTTCGTTGCTCATCGATCCTCCGCCCGGCACAATTCACGCCGCAGTGCATGGCACGCGGCGTGACCGATTGTAGCACAAGCGGCGCAGTGCGCTTTTTGCAGGAACGGTTGAATGTTGACACTGGCATACCCGAGAACTAGAATACCGTCGATGGAATTCAGGTTCAAGGGAGCATATATGGATGCGAATGCATACGAAAAGCTAGTTCAAGACTTGGAGCGACTAGCAGATCAGGCGACGGGATCGGCTCAAGCAGTTCGATCTGAACCTTTGAGGCAGGTTGCAACCATTTTTGCCAGGAATATCTCCAACCTCTTTGGCTTGGCCGACCTTCCACTGTTTACAATGACAGCTACGTTTTCGTCGGTGATGACCGTGGCGGCAAGTGCTGACCCCAGTCTGCGTGAGTCACTTAGGACACTTATCGAAGGTGGAAGGATGGCGACTCTGCTTAAGCCAATTGTAGATTGGCGGAAGATAGTATTTCGCACGCTTCTCGAGAAGGAGCAGAGTGTCGAGTCATCCGTTAACCAACTCATATACTTGCTTGTAGCCCACCTTTGGACTTCATTTGAGGTACTCGCAACCGACTTATGGATCGCGACAGTAAACTGTCATCCGGACCTGCTCGTACAGCGAATTTCCAAGAGGTCAGAAAATGGCCAGCCCAGCAAACAATTCCGAGTCGAAGTCCTAGCAAAGTACGATTATAACGTAAAGGCTCACATGGGAACGTTGTTAGCAAGAAGGTTTGGGTTTAGCGAAGGTATCAATGGAATACAGGCTGCCTATCTGACGATATTTCAGAAAGAACACCGCGCAGAAATTGAAAGTCTATTCAAAACTGAAGGTCTGTTTCGCCTTGAGGAAACGCGCCATCTAATCGTACACCGCGCGGGCATCGTTGATGAACGGTTCAACTCTCACATGAAGGCCGACTTTGAGATTGGCAGCTTGCTAGAATTGACGCCGAGTTCTGCTTTCGATCTCGCATCTGCGGCGGTACGGGCAGGTTGTGCCCTCGTGAGCCTATGTGACAATTGGCTTTCGAAGCATGACCAGCAGGAGCGGAGGCCGGACGCTCCCTGATCTGCCGCACAACCTCGAAGCGGGGTGCCCACCCGGCCCGATCGCCTCGCCCGCACCCTCCATCGCGCCGCCCGAATCCTCATCCGACGTTAGCTCGCCCCCACGCCCGCGAGCACATGAATAGAACGCCAAGCCGTCGCATCGAGCTTCGATGCGGCGTGGCGTTTCGCGTCTTTCGCGTCATTTCGCGCCTTTCGTGTTCCGAAGCTTTCGGCGCGGACGTTTGGATCACGAGAGCCGCGAAACGGGCGAAAGACGCGAAAGGGACGCATCCGCCGGCGCGTCTTCGCGGCCTGGCCGCGAGCGCGTGAACACAACAACAAACCGCTTCAAACCTCGATGCGTCCGCTTCGTTATCAAGCAAGGGAGAAAGGACTTGAACCTTCGTCCCTCCATTTTGGAGCCGGATGCTGCGCCGAATTGAGCTACGGCACTATTGTGCGACCTCGCTTGGCATCGGCACGCGGATTCCCAACCTTAAAACTTGCGTCTGGTGCTTGACAATTTAGAACAATTGTTCTATAATTAGCTTGTGTGCGTCCGCTTTCGGCGCGCGCCGTCCCATTTGAATCCCGCGCCGGATCGTTTGATTTATCACGTGTCCCGGCCCAATGAAATCGGCCTGAACGACGCCGGCACGCTCATTCTTTGAAAAACGACGAAATCAAACGCGACGGTCCAACCTGCCCCGTTCCCGCGCGGCGCGAACAGAGGCAGGAGCCGGCTCCCTCGCCTGCGACGCCGATGTTGCGTCGCGGGAGAGGGCTGGGGTGAGGGCCAAGGCGACTGCGAAAAACCATGCTCCCGCTTTTCCGATGTTTGACGATTCGGCGCGCCTCTCTTATACTGAGAAACGGACGGGGTGTGGCGCAGCTGGTAGCGCGCATCGTTTGGGACGATGAGGCCGGTGGTTCGAACCCACTCACCCCGACTTTTTTCTGCGGGTGTAATTCAGTGGCAGAATGCCTCTCTTCCAAGGAGGACGTCAGGGGTTCGAATCCCCTCACCCGCTCTGGCTGGCAGCATATGCAGAAATGTGGCGCTTGCAGAAGCATCAAACCTCTCACCGAGTTTAATTTCCGCGATTCGTTAAGAACCAGGCGCCACACAGTCTGCCGGGAGTGCCAGAGAGGCTACAAGCGGAAGCATTATCTTCGCAATCGCGACGCATACAAGGAACGCTCAGCACGCCAGAAGACTGAGCGCATTGAGCGCAGTCATAAACCGGTGGCAGAGTATCTCAGCGCCCATCCTTGCGTGGATTGCCATGAAACAGACATCATCGTGCTTGAGTTTGACCATGTGCGAGGGAAGAGCCGGTCTATAGCGCGCATGATCAATGATGGTGTATCGTGGGAGCGTATTCTAGCCGAGATCGACAAGTGTGAAGTGCGATGCGCAAACTGCCATCGCAGGCGAACAGCCGCTCAGTTCGGCTGGTGGAAGCATTGACCAAACACAATTCGGGCCTGTAGCTCAATGGTCAGAGCAGCGCCCTCATAAGGCGTTGGTTGCTGGTTCGAGACCAGCCGGGCCCATCCATCTTCGGACACAAGCCGCCCTCACCGTGCGGCTTATTTTTTGTCCACCTTTATGTGAGGTCTTGCCATGCCCGATTTCTCAGCCCTGCCGCGCTACGCGCCCCGCCAGTGGGTGCCCGACCGCTTCGACCCGTCCGAGCCGGCGCAGATCGAAACGCTGTACGACCAGCTCGCCGAGCAGAACCTGGCCTCCCCGGCCGCGCTCGAGCAGTTTCTGCGCCGCTGGAGCGAGTTGACCGATGCGATCCAGGAAGTCGGCATCCGGTGCTATATCGCCATGACCTGCCAGACCGACGACGCGACTGCCGCCGAGGCGTACCGCCAGTTTGTCACCGGCGTCGCCCCGCTCGTCAAGCGGCGCGACAACGAACTGGAGAAGATGGTCCTCGCCTCGCCCGCGCGCAGCGCGCTGCCGGCGGCGCGCTACGCCGTCTTCGACCGCGAGGTGACGCGGCGCGACGAGATCTACCGCGAGGCCAATGTCGCGCTGGAGACGGAAGACGAACTGCTGGCGCAAGAGTACACGACGCTGATCGGGTCGCTGACCGTGCAGTTCGACGGCGAGGAGCGCACGCTGGCGCAGTTGTATCCGGTGCTCGAAGAAACCGACCGGGCGCGGCGCGAGGCGGCCTGGCGCGCCATGAACGAGCGGCGCTACCGGGAGCGCGAGAAGCTCGACGCCATCCTGGACCGCATGATCGGCCTGCGCGAGACGATCGCGTGCAACGCCGGCTTCGCCAACTTCCGCGACTACAAATTTGCGCAGTTGCTGCGCTTCGACTACACGCCGGCCGACTGCTTCGCCTTCCATGACGCGGTCGAGCGCCACGTCGTGCCCCTGCTGCGGCGCATCCAGGCCGCGCGCCGCGCGCAAATGGGGTTGGGCGCCCTGCGCCCCTGGGACACATCGGCCGACCCGCTCGGCCGGCCGCCGCTGCGCCCGTTCGCGACCGCCCGCGAGTTGATCGACGGCTGCGCGCGCATCTTCACGCAGGTCGACCCGGCGCTGGCGGCGCAGTTCGCGCAGATGGACCAGCGCGGCGTGCTCGATCTGGAGAACCGCAAAGGCAAGGGACCGGGCGGCTACCAGGAGCTGCTGCCGGAGTCGCGCGTGCCGTTCATCTTCATGAATGCCGTCAGCACCGATGGCGACGTGATGACGCTGCTGCACGAGGGCGGCCATGCCTTCAACGCCTTCGCCACGCAGAGTGAATGGCTGAACACCTACCGCCACCCGCCGATGGAGTTTGCCGAGGTCGCCTCGATGAGCATGGAACTGCTCGGCGCGCCGCACATCGAGGCGTTCTACGCGCTGGCCGACGCGCAGCGCTCGCGCACGCAGCACATGGAAAGTACCGTGACGGTGCTCTCGTGGATCGCGATCGTGGATGCGTTCCAGCATTGGCTGTACACCGCACCGGGCCACACGCACACGGAACGCAACGCGGAGTGGGCGCGCCTTTACGCGCGCTTCGGCGGCGAGGCCGACTGGACTGGGCTGGAGGCGTACCGCGACAGCATGTGGCATCGCCAGTTGCACATCTTCGAGGTGCCATTCTACTACATCGAATACGGCATCGCGCAGTTGGGGGCGTTGCAGATCTGGCGCAACATGCGGCAGGACCGCGCCGCCGCGATCGCCGCCTACCGGCGCGCGCTGGCGCTGGGCGGCTCCCGGACCCTGCCGGAGATCTACGCCACGGCCGGCATCGAGTTCAAGTTCGACGCCGGCACCGTCGCGCCGCTGATGGAGCTCGTCGCGAAGGAACTGGGCATATAAGAAAAGACCCGAAGGGTTTGGGGAACCCTTCGGGTCTGTCGTTCATCTACTCCGCCATCACCCGCCAGCCGTGCTCGCGCGCCGCGGCCGCCAGCGGCTCGTCGGGCGCGACCGCCACCGGCGCGGCGCTCATTTGCATCATCGGCACATCGGCGGCGGTGTCGCCGTACGCCGCGACCAGCGCATCGCCGTTCAGCGCGGTGCGCAGGCGCTCGGCCTTCAGCGGGCCGACCGTCATCGGCCCGGTCAGCCGGCCGGTGGCGCGGCCATCGACCATCTCGAAGCCGGTCGCAATCGCCTCGGCCCCGAGCCGGCGGGCGAACGCTTCCAGCACGGGCAAGTACGAGCCGGAGGCCAGCACGACCCGGCGGCCTTCTTTCCGGTGCGCCTCCAGTTCGGCGATGACGGCCGCGCGCCGTTTCGGCCACAGTTCGTTCTCGACGACCCACTCGCCCATTTCGGCCAACTGCTCCGGCGTGCTGCCCTTAAACAGCCCAACCAGATCGATCAACCAACTCTGGCCGAACTTGTCGCGATCCATCCAGCCTAGTCGGACAGCGACGATGCCCGGCACGCGCGTGAAGAAGAAGCGGCGGTACGCGCCGGACTGGCCGCTCGCTTCCAGATAGCGGCCGATGCCGCGCCAGGTGGCGCCGCTCGACAGCGTCCCTTCCAGGTCCGATGCAACGACGGGCATGTGTTATGTCCTCGATCGCGTCGTGATGAATTGCCGATCCGCGAATAACGCGAATCGACGATACTTCTTCAAGTAGAGCGCGGTCTCATGGTTGTCATGCTGAGCGCGAAGGTCGAACTATTGGCCTATCGTGCGCTTCGCGCGCGAAGCGCCTGAAATGCAGCACTTCAGATGTCTCGCGCGAGCGACGAGCCAAAGGAAAGAAGTCTTGCCTTCGCGCTCAACATGACAACATGACAAATTGGGGCACGGCCAAGTCGAATCAGTATGACCACCACGTTTCCGCCGCGCGAGGGCGCCGCGCATACCATTCGACGAAGCGCAGTTCGCGGCGGCCTTGCGCCGGGGTGATCAGAATGGCGGTCTTCCCGTAGCGCACGCGGATGCGCTTGCGCAGGGATTCCTCGTCCCGGTCATGATCGACGACCGCGCGCTGGTGAACTGCCACGAACTCGTCGGCATAGCGCAGCCGCTCGTCCGGTGGCAGCGAAGCCCACCACGCCGACTCCGCATTCACCTTATGTCGCTGGGCCTCGAATCGATAGTGCCGAATCGCCGTTTCCACAAGACTCTCCGCGTCGACCCCTTCGGCCTGCGCGGCCGCGCGGATCTGCGACGCCAGCGGCTCGTGAACCACCAATTCACTCATCCGACCTCCTGTTACTTCCGCTCGTAGACGAACTTGCCGCCGACCATCGTCAGGTCCACCTTGACGTCGGTGATGCGCGCCGGGTCGATCGTGAAGATGTCCTCGTTCAGCACGGCCAGGTCGGCCAGCTTGCGCGGCGAGATCGAGCCTTTGATGTTCTCTTCGCCGGAGGCGAACGCCGGGCCCATCGTAAAGCCGTACACCGTCTCCTCGACGGTCAGCTTCTGCTCCGGGTGCCAGCCGCCCGGCGGCGTGCCGTCCTTCTTCGTGCGGGTGACGGCGGCGTGGATGTTCGGCATCATGTCGAGCGGCTCGACCGGCGCGTCGGAGCCGAGCGCCAGCATCGCGCCCGAGTTCAGCAGCGTACGGAACGCGTATGTGCGCGCGGCGCGCTCCTTGCCCCAGAAGCGGTCGGCGTTGGCCATGTCGGCCGGCTGGTGGCACGGCTGCATCGAGGCGATGACGCCCAGCTTGGCGAAGCGCCCGATGTCCGCGCTGTCCAGCGTCTGGCAGTGCTCGATGCGGCAGCGCAGTTGGCGCTCGGTCGGCCGCAGTTCTTCGTAGATGTCAAGCATCTCGCGGTTGGCGCGGTCGCCGATCGCGTGGATCGTCGTCGCCAGCCCGTTTTCGATCGCGCGCGACATGCGGTCGTGCAGGACCTCCAGCGGTGTGACGGCGATGCCGGTATTGGCCGGCGCGCCCTCGAACGGCGACAGCATCAGCGCCGTCTGCGAGCCGAGCGTGCCGTCGGAGAACAGCTTGATGCCGCCGATACGCAGCCACTCGTCGCCGAGTCCGGTGCGCAGTCCGAGTGCAATGGCGTGGTCCAGGTCCTCGTCCGGGATGTACGCCAGCACGCGCAGGTTCAGCGCGCCGCGGTCCTTCAGCGCCTGGTACGCCCAGAGGTGATCCTTGAAGACGCCCTCGTTCGACATGTCGTGCACGCTGCTGATGCCGTGCTTGTGCGCGTACGCAATGCCATCCTTCATGGCGTTCAACGCGTCCTCGCGGGTCGTCGGCGGGATGAAGTTGCGCACCAGTCCCATCGCGCTTTCGCGCAGGATGCCGGTCGGCTCGCCCGACTCGTCGCGGTCGATATGGCCGCCCGGCACGTCGGCCGTGTCTTTGTTGATTCCCGCGATCTGGAATGCGACCGAATTGCACCAGAGCAGGTGCCCGTCCGTGCGGCTCAGTGCCACCGGATGGTTCGGCGCGACGCGATCGAGGTCCTGGCGCGTCGGGTAGCGGTTCTCGACCCACTCGGTCTGGTCCCAGCCACGCCCTTGAACCCACTGGCCGGCGGGCGTCTTCGCGACACGCTCGGCGACGCGCTTGAGCGCCTCCTCCAGCGACGGCAGATCGTTGTGATCGACCATCTGCATCGCCTGCGACATCGAGGCGAAGTGCAGGTGCGCGTCGCAAAACGCCGGCACCACGGTGCGCCCCTTCAGATCGACCGCCTCGACGCCGGGCCGGATCAGGTCCTTGAGGTCCTTGTCCATGCCGGCCGTGACGAACTCGCCGTTGCGAATCACGATCGCCTGCGCGCGCGGGCGGCGTGGATCCATCGTATGAACGTTGCCGTTGTACAGCACCATGTCAATCTTCATCGTGTCGTTGTCTCCCGGGAAGTAATGCTCGCAAGCGGGCGAGCAGGTTGCTCACAAAATCGGCCAGCCGCTGCAGGATGCCTGGCGCGGCCGGCGGCGCATCGACGAGGCTGGGCGGGGCGTGCTCCAGCAGACGCGCTGTCACGCCGCCGGCGTCGTCAAAGTCGAGACGCGCATAGTTGAGGCGACGCAGGGCGGCGTATGCGTCCGGTTTAGCGAACAGTTCGCGCCAGCGGCTGTCGTTGGCCCCGGACAGGTCCAGTTGCCAGACCCAGCAGCCGGTATTGATGTAGCGCGCGCCGTTCCGCAACTCCATATCGACCGGCCGGTGCGTGTGCCCCAGCAGGACGACCGTCGCGCCATTCGTCTGCGACAACTGGGCGGCGCCGTCGATCAGGCGACGGTCCTGCTCCTCCTGCATCTGCTGAGCCGTCGCCTGCGGATCGGCCGACGCGCCGGGCGCCGGCGTTTCGCGGGCGACCGCGTCCATTTCATCCAGCGCGTGGCCCAACAGCGCATGCACTTCGGCGCGATAGGCGTCGCTGGTGCGGTAGCGCTGGGCAGCGAATTCGGGGTTCGTTTGCAGGTTCGTCAGCCACGAATCGCGGATCTCGTCGCGCACGCCGGCCAGGCGCGGCGCGGCGCGCAACAGCGCGACCAGCGTGCGGAACGCAAACGACGGGTCGTATTTGAGCGCGTGCCAGACCAGCGCGCCGATCGGCTTGACGCCGTCCACCCAGTACTTGTCGCGCTCGACGCGGTTGAAGAACTCGATGACGAACTTCGAGCCCCACGGCGTCTCGATCTGCGACGGATCGCCCGGCGCGAGCGGCGCAGCCATGTCCCGGAACCGGTTGGCCGACTCGGCGTACTGGTTGCCATGTTCCATGCAGGCTGCCCCGTGCCGGTAGCTGACGGCTGGGAACTCCACCAGCGTGCGCCGCTCGCCGCCCGCGCCGATCGCCTCGCGCAGCGCCTCCTGCACGGCCGACCAGTACCAGTGCGGGTCGTGGTTGCCGCGCAGGATGACGAGCCGGCGGCGCGGCGCATCGGCGCGCAGCCAGTCGCGCAGCGCGTCGAACAGCGGCCCATGCCCGGCGATGACGTGCCGCAGCCGCTGGGCCGACGCGCTCGGGCCCATATCGGCGTAGTCGGCGGGCGGGTAGTCCTGCGCGGGATCAAACGAAGCAGCGCGTGGCACCTGCAGGAACTCGACGAAATCGCCGTTGATGACCAGTTCGGCGGCGCGGCCGCTCTCCTCGCTCTCGCGCGCCAGCGCGGCCAGCAGCGAGGCGAACGCGCCATCGCTGGCGAAGTCTTCGAGCGTGTTTCCGGCGTAGAACCGGCCCGCCCCGAGATGCAGATCGCTCAGGACGGCGACGATATCGCCTGCCATGCGCGGATTATACCACGGCATGACGGCGTGACAGGATGACAGGCTGGCCGGGTGACACGGTGACACGATGAAGAGATGACGGGATAACACGATGACAAGGGGCAGCTTGGGGCGCACTATGAGCGCAGATTCGCGTTATTCGCGGACAGGTTGTTTTTAAGAAGTCCGACGGTTTGACGGTATAATGCCGCGTATGTCCTTATGTCTCGTAACCGGCGCGGCTGGCTTTGTCGGCTCGACGCTATCTGAGCGGCTGCTTACCGACGGCCACACCGTCGTCGGCATCGATTGCTTCACTGACTATTACGCACGCGACGTCAAAGAGAGCAACCTTGCGACGCTGCGCCGACACCCGCGTTTCACGCTGATCGAGCGAAACCTCGCGACCGGCGACCTCTCGGACGTCATCGACGGCGTTGATGCCGTGTTTCACCAGGCCGGCCAGCCCGGCGTCCTGCCCTCCTGGGGCCGGCTGTTCGACCAGTACGTGACCAACAACATCATCGCGACACAGCGCTTGCTCGAAGCGCTCAAGGGGCGGCCGCTGCAGCGCTTCGTTTTCGCCTCGTCGTCCACCGTGTACGGCGAAACGCCCGACCTGCCGGTGCGCGAGACCTCCCTGCCGCGCCCGATCGTGCCGTACGGCGTCACCAAGCTGGCCGCCGAGCACCTGGTCAATATGTACCACCTCAACTTCGGGCTGCCGGCCGTGATCCTGCGCTACTTCAGCGTGTACGGCCCGCGCCAGCGGCCCGACATGGCGCTCCACAAGTTCATCAATGCCATCGCGCGCGGCGAGACGATCCAGATTCGCGGCGACGGCGAGCAGACGCGCGATGCGACGTACGTGGACGACATCGTCGAGGCGAACGTGCTGGCACTGCGCGCCGGCGACGGCGTGCTCGGCAGCGTGTTCAACATCGGCGGCGGCGAAAGCGCCAGCGTGAACCAGATCATTCAGCACATGGAGCAGATCATCGAGCGCGCCGCCGTGACGACCCATGTGCCGACGCAGCCCGGTGAACTGCGCCACCAGTGGGCCAATACGAGCCGCGCGCACGACGCGCTCGGCTTTGCGCCGCACATGCCGTTCAGTCAGGGCTTGCGCCACCAGATCGAATGGCAAATCGGCGGCGGCCAATGAGCGCAACGGATCCATCGCTGACGCGCGTCTTCATCATTCTTGCGATCAACATCGTTTCGAGCGTCAGCGGCCAGTTGCTGCTCAAGCTCGGTATGCGCAATGCCGGCGGGTTTTCGCTGGATGCCATCGCGCAGGACCCGCTGGTCATTCTGCGCATCGTGTTTAACCCGTTCGTCTTCGTCGGTCTGGTGCTGTACGTGGTGAACGTCTTCCTCTGGCTCGACGTCATCTCGCGCGCCGACCTGTCCTTCGTCTACCCCTTCCTGAGCCTCTCGTACGCCGCTGTCGTCATCGCCTCGTGGCTGATCCTCGGCGAGCAGATGTCGTGGATCCGGCTCGTCGGCGTCGCGGTTGTGACCGTCGGCGTCTATCTCATCTCCCGCAGTTAGCACGTACGATTCTTCGCGGCGACGCAGCGGCACAGAGAAGATCCCTATGGTTCTCTCCATGTCTCCGTGGTGGCCTGGTTCTGGTTTGGCTGCTACTGCCGTATCAGCGGCAAGTACAGTTTGGCGCGCTCCACGAACGTCCACGCGCGGCGCACCAGTACGAAGCCCTCATCGACATCCGCCACCTCGTACTGCGCATAGAACGGATCGGCCGCGGCCGGGTCAAGCTGCACCGTCCACGTCAGCGGCGGCGCGGCAGTCACCATCCCGCTCCAGCGGATGCTGCGCGATGGCGCATCATACGCCAGCGATGGATCACCCAGTGAGAGCAACGTCACGGAGGCCGGCAGCGTCACCGTGACGCGCGCGCCCGCGCCAAACGCCGCGTTGCTCGTCGTCAGGCTCAGTTGGTAGGTGAACGCCGCGCCGGTCAGCACGCTGCTCGGCGCGATCACCGCCGAGTCGCCGAGCGGGCCGAGCCAGCCGGCAACGCGGCCGAGCACCACCGGGCGGGCGGCCACCGGCAGCGTCTCAAATGGAAAGGCGAAATACGCCGTCTTCCAGACGCCGTTCGGCTGGCGCACCGTCACGGCCGATGGCTGAGCGCCGTTCCCGAGGTACGCGGCCGTGGCCGTCACGGTTGGCAGCACGTAGTCGCTAAAATTGTTGAACGGGAACGTCAGCGTGTATGGGCCGAGCCCATCGGCGATCGGGCTGTACCGCGCACCGCCAACGCTGGTGACGGTCACGTCGTTGGTGTACGACAGCACGCCGAGGTACGACGGCGCAAAGCTCGACTGCCCGTAGCGCACATCCAGATAGTCCTGCGACGTGAAGAACAATCGTCCCCCAGCGTTGAGATAGGCCGCCAGCACTGCTTCGTCGTTCGCGCTCAGCGGGTCGAACCAGTCGTAGCCGGTGAACCAGACGACCAGCGGGTACATCTGCATCGTCGCGGTCGACGGCCCCGGTCCGCCGCGCGTGTCGAAAACATCGTACGCGATGCCGGCCGCAGCCAGCGTGGCGGTGTATTTCTGCTCCTGCTCGTACCAGCGGTCGTCGTCCACCAGCAGCAGCGGCGCGGGCGTCTTGCTGGTAACGGTGCGTGTCTGCGCCACGCTCGGATCGCCCTGCGCCTGCACGGCCAGTTGCGCCTGATCCGATGTGTTGCGCGCGGCGTCGGTCGGAATCGTCGTGCGCAGTTCCAGCGCGCGTATTTCGCACGCGCCCAGCGTCAGCGGCGATCCAAGCGGCGCGCCGCCGCTCCAGAGCGCGGTCGGCCACGCCTGGCCGGATAGCGCGAGGTCGAATGCATCGGACACGATGCCGGTATTGCGCACGCTCACGGCATGCGTCACGGTGGCGCCCGGCACGCCGACGGCGATCGACGCGTCGTCGGTCACGCTCAGGCCGTGCACGGCCGGCGCTGCCGTCAGCCAGTTGATGAGCTGCTGCAGCGCAGCCTGGCGCGTGGCGGCCGGGCCCGCACCCTCGAATCCGAACGACAAGTACGCCGCGCGGTACGGCACACAGGTGTCCACGACCAGCCCGGCGATATCGCCGGTGGCATAGCGCGCCAGCGGCCGCGCCGTGGCGTCGAGCGGCTGGACGGCGTCCGTGGAGCCCTGGTTGTGCGCGCTGTCGGTCGTGTTGAGCGTGAACGTGATGCCCTGCAGCGCTTCCCCGCTTATGCCTGCGACGTGGGTAGTGGCCACGGCATCGGCCGCAAACTGCCCATGCAGCCGATACGGGAAGTAGTCGTAGCCGGCGAAGCCCGGCCCGGCGTCCCAGAAGGCGATGTCCTGCCCCGATAGCAGCATCCGCCCGCCGTAGTTGAAGTACTCGATCAGCGTCTGCCCCGCGCCGATATAGTCCGGCGAATCGAACGGCGCCGACCAGACCACGATGTCATACGCCTGCAGGGTCGTCGTGGCCGGCGCGCCGTGCAGCGGATCGCCGATAGCGTGCACGGCGTATGGATAACCGAGCGCGTCGAGCGCATCGCGATAGTACTGGATCTGGCTGCCCATGTACCACGCGCCACTGTCCACCAGCAGGATGGTCGGGGCGGACGCCAGCGCGAAATCGACCGTGAGCAGCGCGTTGGCCGTCAGGCTGACCGTCGCCGTCAGCGCGCGGTGGGCCCAGGCCGATGTGCGCAGCGTGTAGTCGCCGACCGGCAGGGTCAATGTGTAGAAGCCATCGGCGCCGGCGGTCGTCGTGGCCGGCGTGCCGGATGCCTGCACGCTGGCGCTGATCGGTTGGCTGCTCGCTACGTCGGTCAGGCGCCCGCGCACGACGCCGGACGGCAGGCGCAGCAGCGTCGCGTCGAGTGTCGTGGCCTGCGCGGTCGTGATCGCAAGCGCGTTGTTGAGCGCTGGCGCAAAGCCGTATGCAAACACCGAAACCCAGTAGTCGCCCGGCGCCAGCGGTAGGCGGTATACGCCGTCGGGGCCGCTGCTCGCCGTCGCGGTGCGGCTCAGGCGGTCGGTCGCGACGATCTGCGCGCCGGCCAGTGGTGCGCCTTCGGCCGTGATCGTGCCGCTCAGCGTGCCGTAGGCCGTCGCCTGCAAAACCGCCTGGAAGGCGTCCACGCGGCCCCAGCCGGTATTGTTGTTCGGCACGCTCGTCGTCAGCGGCAGGGCCGTGGATGTGATCAGATAGTATGTGCCATCGACCGTCAGGCTGGGCTGCGCCTGCCGGAGCAGCGCGGCCAGGCCCGCCACATGCGGCGCGGCCATCGAGGTGCCGCTCATCAATTGGTAACCACCGCCGGGGACGCTGGAGCGCACACCGACGCCGGGGGCCGACACATCCGGCTTGATGTGACCATCGATCGGCGACGGGCCGCGCGACGAGAAGTAGGCCACCTGGTCGGCGCTGTCGGTCGCGCCGACGCCGAACGACTCGGGGTACGAAGCGGGCGCGCCAACCGTGCCCAAGCCCATGACGCCGTTGTTGCCGTTGGAGAAGACCTGCACGATGCCGGCCGCGCGCACGGCCCGCACATCGTCCTGGAAGACGGTGTCGAAGCCGTTGTCGGTGCCCCATGAGTTCGAGACGATATCCGGCGCCAGCGCCGGGTCGCCTCCGGGCGCAATGACCCACTGGAAGCCGGCGTGAATCCACGAGTCGAGCCCGCGCCCGCTGTTGTCGAAGATCTTCGCGGCGATCCACTTCGCGCCGGGCGCCACGCCGATTGTGTCGCCGGGCGCGCCGCCGACGAGCGTGCCCATCGTGTGTGTGCCGTGGCCGTAACCGTCGCCGGGGTAAAGGTAGCCGCTGCCGGTGGCGTCGAACCAGTTGCCGGTGTGCACCGCCGGGCCGCTGCCGCGATAACCGCGGTAGCGCGTCTGCAGCGCCGGGTGTTGCCAGTCCACGCCGGTGTCGAGATTGGCGATGACGACGCCGGAACCGTCGATGCCGAACGCGCTCCAGACGCGGTCGGCGCCGATCAACTGGAGGTTCCACTCGGCGGCAGAGGCGGCAGCCGGGGCGGCGGGCGGCGCATCGTCCGCTGCCGTGAGCACGCCGTCGACCAGTTGCCGCACGTGATCGGCGCGCACAACCGACACCTCCGACAGGGCAGCCAGCGCGAGAATCGTATCGCGGTCGGCTTCGCCGGCCAGCGCGTTCGCAATCCAGAGCACGCGCGGCGGCCCGGCCTGCCCGGATGTCTGTCGCGCCGCGAGCAGCGCGCGCGCGTTGACCTGCGCCCGGTCGGCGGCAATTTGCAGCGCCGACACGACCGACGCCGCGCGCGGGGCGCGCCCGCCCGTCGTCGCCGGCACCAGGCTGGCGCGCGCCGAGAAATGCGCCACAAATGGCACGCGACCGCCTTTGGTTTGCAGCAGTTGTTTGCGAAGCGCCGGCTCGAGCTTGCGCGCGCTGTCGGGGAACGGCGCGCCGGCGGGCGCGGCGCTGGTGGCCGGCCCACGCGGGTCGAGCAGGGCCGCGCAGAGCAGCAACAGGGGCAGCAGCGCGACCAGCACGCGCGATAGTCGGCGGTTCACAGACAGATGTTACCGATAAAGCGGCGCAGGCGCAAGCGAGTTGTGCGGTAGGAGGTATATTCAGTTCTGGGGCGCAACCAATACGGAGCAAGAACATAGTAGCTCGTTATGTCCGCGTAGGGGCGCATGGCCATGCGCCCGCATCCAGAGGTGCTGCCCCCTGGATTCCCGCGGTGCTCTGCGGCCTTCATCCTGTGCCCGCGCCTGCGGCGCGGAGCGGGGCGAAGCCCCGCTGCACAGGACATCGCGCAGAGCGTTAACCGCCCGCTGGCCCGAAGCCAGCGGGAAACGCGCGGGAGTGACGTCTTGTTCTGCCACGGACACCTATTTGCCCCCAATTTGAAATGCGCTCCTATGCCGTAGTGCATACCCGAAAGGTTTAGCGCACCTCCGATAGCGGACAACCCACGAGAAACTCTTCGGGTCGCAACGCGCCGCGCTCCCATTCGTCGTGCCGGACAACCCTGTGCGCCGATATCCGCGCAATTCCAGCAGATTCATTTCCTCTAGTATAATGACCGACGTACCAATTTTGGAGGTCTCTGTGGGCAACTCGCAGAAAGTGCTCGTCATCGGACTCGATGGCGTGCCGCTTGAACTGATCAAACCGTGGGCCGATGCAGGCCACCTGCCGACCCTCAAGCAATTCATCGCTGACGGCGCGTCCGGGCACCTGGCGAGCACCATGCCGCCGACGTCCGGCCCGTCGTGGTCCACCTTCGCGACCGGCAAGAACCCCGGCAAGCACGGCATCTATGACTTCCTGTTCCGTCATCCGAAGGCGTACGTCTTCCCGCCGGTCAACACGACCCGCCGCGACGGCAAGGCGCTCTGGAAGATCATCGCCGATGCCGGCAAGGTCGCCGGCTCGCTCAACGTGCCGATCGCGTACCCGGTCGACAAGTTGAACGGCGGCATGATCTCCGGCTGGATGACGCCGTACAACGCCAAGGACTTCGCGTACCCGCCCGAGCTGCTCGGCGAGATCGAGAAGCGCATCGGCGGGCACTATCACATCTACCCGACCGAGACGTTCGCCGAGGGGCGCGGCGAGGAGGCGTTCATGCGCGCCTCCGACGACCTGCTGGATGGGCTGACGAAGACGACGCTGGCGATGCTGGACAAGTACGCGCCGGACTTCTTCATCACCGTGAACTTCGACACCGACCGCATCCTGCACCAGATGTGGCACTACCTCGACCCGACGCACCCGTGGCGGAACGACAGCGCAGACCGTTCGGGTCCCGTCCTGCGCTACTTCCAGAAGGTGGACCAGAGCATCGCGCAGATGCTGACGCGCGCCGACGAGAACACGCTGGTCGTCATCCTGTCCGATCATGGCATGGGCGCGGCGCACAACTTCGTGGTGCTGAACAACTGGCTGCTGCAGACCGGCCTGCTGCAA
This sequence comes from Chloroflexota bacterium, assembly GCA_016235055.1. Taxonomy (NCBI): domain Bacteria; kingdom Bacillati; phylum Chloroflexota; species Chloroflexota bacterium. The sequence goes on from JACRMK010000046.1 coordinate 48,252, forward strand.
CTGAAGCGCGACATCCCGACGCGTCTGAAGCGACTGCTGTTCGACCTCGGCTTCACGCTGCGCAATGTGCACCGCATCGCGAACCGGCTGGGGCTGGCCAAGCACGCCGAGTACAAGATGGGCTACTTCACCGACGCGCTCATCAAATACTTCTTCCTGTCGTTCCGCAACGTGGACTGGGCGCGCAGCAGGGCGTACTCGTTCGGGCGGCACGTCGGCTCGATCTATATCAACGTCAAAGGCCGCGAGCCGCAGGGCAGCGTCGAGCGCGGCGCGGAATACGAGCGCGTGCGCGACGAGATCATCGCGCTGGCGAAGGATTTCCGCGACCCGCACGACGGCCGGGCGATCATCGCGCAGGTGCTCAAGCGCGAAGATGTCTGGACGGGCAAGCATCTCGACGAAGCGCCCGACCTGGTCATGCTGCCGAAGGAGCCGACCGATATCTTTTTCGGGCTGGCCGACTTCGGCTCCAACCAGTTGATGGACCGCGTGTACCGCTATTCCGGCATGCACCGCAACGACGGCCTGCTGTTCATGCGCGGCCCGATGATCAAGAAAGGCCACGTCATCACGGGCGCGCAGATCCAGGACATGGCGCCGACGATCCTGTGGGCGATGGGCCTGCCGGTCGCGCGCGACATGGACGGCAAGCCGCTGACCGATGTGTTCGAGTACGCGTTCACCGCCGAGCACCCGGTCACCTACGACGACGGCAGCAGCGCGGAGCAGAAGCCCGACGTGGCGGACTACAGCGACGAAGAGGCCAGGCAGGTCGAAGAGCGCCTGCGCGAGCTCGGCTACCTCGGCTGAGCCGGAGCGCATCCCGCGCGGCAGACGGGACGCGCGATCGACCTCCATGGCTACGCGGACGCGCCTCGCGATTCTCGCCATACTGCTGGCGGCGTTCGCCCTGCGCGCGGGCAACCTCGACACGCAGAGCATCTGGGGCGACGAGGCGTTTTCGATCTTTACGGCGAAACAGGATATTGCATTTGTGACCGGCGGCGGGGCGGACACGCACCCGCCGCTTTATCATTTCCTCCTGCACACCTGGATGCTGACGGCGGGCCGCACGCCGTTCGCCATCCGCTGGCTGTCGGTCATGGCGTCCATGCTGGCGGTGGCGGCCGCCTATGTGCTGGCCCGACAGGTGTCCGGGCGGAACGCGGGAGCCGGAGCGCCGCTGCTGGCCGCCTTGCTGGTCGCCGCTGCGCCGTTCCAGGTCTTCTATGCGCAGGAAGCACGCATGTACGCGCAGACCGCCGCGCTGTGCGCGCTCTCGCTGGCCGGATTCATTGGCTGGCACGCGCGCGGCACGCGCCGTGCGCTGCTCGGCTGGATCGTGGCGACGCTGCCCGCGCTCTACTCTCACTATTTCGCATTCTTCGTGCTGGGCGCGCAGGACCTGTTCCTGCTCGGCTCGTTGTGGCGCGACCGCCGCACCGCGCCAGGGCGTTTGCGGGCGGCGGTAGTTGCGCACCTCGCGCTGGCGCTCGCCTATCTGCCATGGGTCAACGCGCAGCGGGAATACCTCTCCAGCCGCGCCAACGCGCGTGCCAGCACGCTCTCACTACAGGGCATCTGGGATGTGGTGCGCCAATCGCTTGGCGCATTGTTCGCCGGCACGACCCTCGATGGCCCGGTGCAGGTCGCTGCCGCGCTGTTCTGCCTTGCGCTGGCTCTGTTTGGCCTGTGGTCGGCGCGGCGCGCGCCATACGCGTGGCTGATGGCGCTGGCGATTGGCGTGCCGATCGCGGGCGCGATCGTGGTCAACCCGCTGTTGCCGTTCTTCCGCGAGCGATTCTTGCTGCTGGCATCCGTGCCGTTCGCGCTCCTGATGGCGGCCGGACTGTGGCGTTTACCGACGCCGGAGCGATGGGTGTCACTGGCGGTTATCGGAGCGATTGTGGCACTCGCGCTGTCGAACACCTGGTACGCAGACCGTTTCCACAAGGGTGAATACGGGCTGGCGATCAACACGATCCGGTCGAATATGCGCGCCGGCGACGCGGTGATCGTCTATACGCCGATACAGGAGGCGGTGTACGACTACTACCGCATTGAGGGGTTGCCCGCCTACACCATGCCGGGCGCCGACCTGGCCGCTGTCGCGGCGAAGCAGTCGCGCATCTGGCTGCTGCTGTACGGCGATCCGGCCGTGTTCGATCCGAACCGCAGCGCGGAACAGTTCCTGAGCCAGCACGGTTTCAAGAGTTTCTACCAGGGCTACCGTGACGGTGCCCTGGCTCGTTACGATATGGCATCCGAAGCCGTGACGCTGACACCCGCGCAGACGCGATTCGGCGATGCGGTCACGCTGACCGGCTATGCCGTACCGCCATCGGTGGCCCGCGGAGAGACGCTGCCGGTCGTGCTGCAATGGCAATCGAGCGCGCCGCTAAGCGAGGATTACACAGTCTTCGCACACCTGCTGGCGCCGGATGGCCGCGTCGTCACGCAGATGGACAGCCAGCCGGTCGGCGGTACGCGCCCGACGCGCGGCTGGAAACCGGGCGAACCGGTGCGCGACCAGATCGGCGTGGCGGTGCCGTTTGACGCGCCGCCCGGCGTCTATCGCGTCGAGGTCGGCATGTACCTGCTGCGCACGCTCCAGCGGCTGCCCGTGCGCGAGTCGGGCGGCCTGCCTGTTCAAGCAGACGCCGTGATCCTCGGATCGATTGAGGTGCGATAGCGAACTCGCTAGCGCCCCGCCAGCCGCGCGACGATCGGCGCAAATTCCGCCACCCGATCATCCGGCACGACGTAGTACGAGAACCCGTACACCGCGCGTCGCTCTTCCATCTGGGCCGCCATCTGCTCCGGCGTGCCGATGAACACCGACGGCATCGCCAACACCTGCTCGACGGTGACGCCCACCCATCCGCGAGTGCGGATCAGCTGCTCGGCACCGCCCTGCCGGTCGTCTGTGAAGACCAGCCCCGGTATCAGATTCAACTCGATCTGATCGAATCGCTCGCCGGCCCCCTGCCGCACCCACTCTATCTTCTGCCGCACCGATTCGGCCAGGCGCTCGGTCGGATCATCAGACAGCGCCCCGCTGGCGACCGACGTGGTCAACATGCTAATGATGTCGGCCTCCCGTCCGGCCAGCATCAACATCCGCTTCTGCCCGCCACCGAGCAAGATCGGCGGGCGCAGCCGCTGGATGGGCTTCGGGTAGCCGTTCAGATTCGTAACATGGTAATGCTCGCCCGCATAGGTGAATGGGCCGTCCGCAAACAGGCCGTTTAGCACCCGCAGTGACTCCGCGAGGCGGCTAATGCGCGTGCCAGCGGAATCGAATGGCAATCCCGCCTGCGCGTATTCTGTGCGCAGCCAACCCGCGCCGAGCCCCAGTTCCAGCCGCCCGCCGGACAGCGCGTCCAGCGTCGCCGCTTCCTTGGCCAGCACGACCGGATGCCGGTAATCGTTGTCAATCACGAGCGTACCGACGCGCAGGGTTGTCGTCGCCAGTGCAGCGGCGGTCAGCGCGCTGAACGGCGCCAGTTGGTCGCCGAAATAGTCGGGCACGAAGTGGTCGCGGATCAGGAACGTCGCGTAACCGAGGTCTTCTACGCGACGTGCGTGGTTCATCCACGTCTGCGGGTAATGCGACTGCTCGTTGATGACGCCGAAACGGAACGGGTGTGGGTGGGCCATGAACTACCGCCTTTCTGGAATCTCAGAACTGCGGCCAGTATAGCGAGTACCGATGCGTCGTTCTATCCGATTCTTGCGGTTCAAACTGCCGCACAAGCAGGGGACGGCAAAAAGGAATCGTCCGCGCTAGAGCATCTTGCAGAAACATCGGGCACGCCATGCGGTTCGCCGGGTAGGGGCAGGTCTTTGACCTGCCCAGCGGACAGGCCAAAGGCCTGTCCCTACAGGCGGCGTGCAGCACCGTATCGGATCATGTCGCAAACCGCTATAAACGCTGGCGACGCTTATGCTTATCCGGGCAGAGCGTGTCCGCAGGAACATGTCATGTTGAGCGCGGCGGCCAAGTCATCATTAGGCAGACAATCACGCACGCGAAGCATCTATGCCGAAGCATTTCAGGTGCTTCGCGCGCGTGACAGGCCTACCCACAGCGGCCTTGCCTTCGCGCTGCTCATGACGTTCGCGGTATTGCTCGTAGGGCCGACCCCGACCCGTTCGCCCCCTTTGGGGGGTTGCGGTCGCCCGGTGCTGGGCCGGGCAAGCGCTGCTCCTACACGGCTGTCATGCAACGGCGCATGCCCGCCGGGCATGGGGTTCTCGCAATGACGCTTTTGTCGCAGCGCCGCTTACTCTGCAAACCGCTTCAAAACAAAACAGCCCTTCGGGTCTCTTAACCCGAAGGGCTGTTGGTTTCTGGGCGAAGTGTTGCGTTTAGTAGTGCGTCCGCACCGGCATGCCGACGTAGCCGAAGCTGTAGAAGTACGCCGCGTCGTCGAGCGTCAGGTTCACGCAGCCGTGGCTCATCGGGTGCCCGAAGTTGCGGTGCCAGTAGGTGCCGTGCAGCGCGAAGCCGCGATAGAAGTACATGATGTTCGGCACGCCGGGCAGGCGGTAGTAGTCGCGGGCCGCGCGCGAGCCGCCGGACATTGTCTGCGACTTGACCTTGGCCCAGACGCGGAACAGGCCGACGACCGTCGGATGACGACGCACGCCGGTCGAGGTCAGCACGGTCTTCAGCGGCGTCGAGCCGCGATAGGCGGTGACCGTCTGCCGCGAGATGTTGACGTCCACCCACATGCCGGAGGTCGGCGGGTTCGCCACCGGGCCGGCCAACGTCGTCTCGGCGGTCGTGCGCGGCCAACCGGGGGCGTCGCCGGGCTTCGCAGGCGGCGCGCCAAGCACGCCGGGCGGCAAGCCGAGCGACAGCGCGCTCTCGAAGGCGGGCGTTTCCGTGGGCGGCATCGCGAATGCCTCGCTGCTCAACGGCACGCCGCTCATATCCGGTCCACTGGCGGCCAACTCATCGTCGGCAAACAGATCGGCATCGGCGCCGGCCATGATCGGGTCAAAGCTCAACAGCGCGACCGGATCGATCTCCGCTGACTGCTGCAGCAAATCAGCGGCAACGGCAATGCGCTCCTGCGACACAAAGGCCAGCCCCGTGCCGATCACGAGCAGCAACAGACTTGCAGCGAGCAGTATACGGTTCTTCAATGTGCCCCCTTTGGCGCTCAACGTGCAAAGTTAGGTTGTTCCGTTTTACTGCCATTAAGATGGCTTGTCAAGCGCTGCCAATCGGAAACCATCGCTTCGACGCGTACGGCCGCCTCTGCATCTTCCGGCAGCGGGCCGTCGTGCAGGTCGGCGTACGACGCGCGCTTGTGCGGCGGCACGCAGCCGGCCAGCGTGCCGAGCATCAAGCTCCAGCAGCGCGCGACCGTTTCCGGATGATAGCCGCCGCCGCCGAACAGCAATAACCGCCCGCCGCACAACTGGTGCGCGGCCGCGTGCAGGCGCTCAGTCAGCGCCTGGTAGGTCTGCGTGGTCAACTGCAATCCGACGAGTGGGTCGTTGGCGTGCCCGTCGGTGCCGAACTGGACGAGCACGAACTGCGGCCGGTAGGCGCGCAGCGCGGGCAGCGCCACGCGATCGAACGCGTCGAGGTAGGCGCTGTGTCCCGTCCGGCGCGGCAGCGGCAGGTTGATGTTGTGGCCGAGGCCGGCGCCTTCGCCGTGGTCTTCCAAGCGGCCGGTGCGCGGGTAGAAGCGCCCGTCGTACTGGTGCAGGGAGATGGTCAGCACCGGTTCGGCGTACAGCAGGTTCTGCGTGCCGTCGCCGTGGTGCCCGTCCACGTCTACGACCGCGATGCGCGATAGCCCCTGCGCCTGCAGCCAGCGCACGACGATGACGATGTCGTTGAAGATGCAGAACCCGCCGGCGCGGTCGCGCTGCGCGTGGTGCAGGCCGCCGCTCGGGTTGAAGACGTGGTCGGCTGCGCCATCCATGATCAGCCGCGCGCCGAGCAGCGAGCCGCCGACGCTCAGGCGCGCGCGCTCGAACACGCCGGGGTAGGCCGGCGTGTCGCCGCCGTCAAGGAAGCCGCTGCCCTCGGCGTCGCGCTGCCGGACATAGTCGACGTACTCCGGCGTGTGCACGCGCAGCAGTTCGTCCACGCCGGCCGGCGCCTGCCGCTCGACGCGCAGCCCGTTGGCAAAGAAGCCAAGCGACTCAAACAGACGGTAGCTGTCGCGGTAGCGCATCCACGAGCGCTGCATCCGCGCGAAGCCGCGCTCGTTGTAGCGCGGGTGGTAAATGAGGACGGTCGACATGCGGGGTCTACCAGATCCAGCGCTTCGGGCTGTAGCCGAAGACGAGCACGCCGCAGGCCGCGGCGGCCGAGACGACCGCCATGGCGATGACATCTTCGACGGGCGTCACGCCGAACAACCAGATGCCAAGCACCTGCTGCGGGTCGAAGTACCACGCGCCCCACTGCCCGCCGAGCGGGTCGGTGACGAGCATCCACAGTTCGGCGATCAGCACGACCGTGATGATTATGCGGCGGCGGCTCCAGAGAAAGCGCGCGTTGCGCGCCCACAGGATCGCCATGAACAGCGCGCCCATCGCCCCCGTCATCACGAGATAGGTGGCGCGCGGGGGAATCAGATCCATCAGACGCGGCCCTCCGCTTCGGCCAGGACGATCGTCAGTGCGCCGAACAACACGGTGATGGCGGCGATCCAGATCCACTCTTCAATCGGCAGGCCGAGCAGCCAGATATTGGCGATGTGCTCCGGCGCGTAGAACCAGACGCCGCGCCGCACGGCCAACGCGTCCCACAGCCAGCCGCCGGCCAGCGAGCCGAGCGTGACCCACGTCAGCGCGCGCCGCTGCTTCCAGAAGACCTGTCGCCAGCGCAGCAGCGCCAGCAGCGGCACGCCCATGCAGAGCGCCAGCCAGATCAGGTATGTGTAGTGACCGAACATAGCTGTTATCGGGGATCGGGTTTCAGGTGTCAGGGATCAGGGGATAGGGTATAGGGCATAGTGAGAGCGTCTTGCGCCGGCCGTCGACATCCGCTTCGCGCAGCAACGCCTTGCTCCGATCCCGAATACCCGATGCCCGGACTCTATGCCTTGTTCCCCGAAACCTGACCCCTGATTCTCTATTCCCTATCCCCTGATCCCTGACACCCGATCCCTGATACCCGACCCCCGCTCAACGCGTTTGATTATACCGCCGATATTGTGGTATTGTGATGATATGCCGCGCGCTGAGCCGCGGCTTCCGAAAATGTCAGACCTCCGAATCAAAGGGCTTGTCGCCGCGATGAACCGCGCCCGCGAGGGGTGGAGTCACGGCGTGCCCGTCGCCGAAGCCGACGATTTCCGCCGCATGGTGATGGATACGGTCGCGCAAGTCGAAGCGATCTGCCGGCGCAACCAGGTCAAGCCGTCGCAACTGCCCGGCCCCTCGTACCGCGCGTACCGCTACCTCAAGTCGCTCGATCTGGCCGCGCTGCCGGTCTGCGACGAGTCGGCGGCGCCGTCGCGCGCCGTGCGCATCAAGAACGCCATCGCGACCGCGAACCGCATCCGCGCCGACCTGCTGGCGCTGCCCGGCCGCGCCGAACCGGCCGCCCTGCAGCATGGCCCCGCGGCCGCGCTGCTGAAGCGCATCCAGTCGCAGTCGCGCGCGATCGAGGAGATCTGCGCGCGGCTGTCGAGCTCGCCGGCGCGCCTGCCGCTGCCGTCGCGCCGCGCGTACCAGTGGCTCAAGTTCCTCAGCGCGACCGACAATCTGCTGTCGCACTGGGCGACGCTGGCGCTGGTGCGCGAGATCATCGGCAGCCTGCGCTGGATCAAGCAGCGCTGGCCCGGCTACGCCTTCAGCTTCGAAATCTACCCGAGCGACTATCTGTACCGCGCCCAGGTCAATCACACGCAGGTGCGCATCGTCGCCGCGCCCGGTTTCGTCGGCGCGCCGCCCGATGCGCTCGAAGCGTTGGTGCGCGCGGCGGTCAGCCGCCGGCAGGCGAGCGCAACCAACGCGGTCAAGCGCTACATCAACGGCGAGGACTTCGCCGAGGCGTCGCTGGCGTTCGAGTTGTGCCTGGAGCGCCCCGACGGCGGCCTGAAGGGGCGCCACTACGACCTGGCCGAGGTGTTCGCGCGCGTCAACGCCGCGTACTTCGACGGGTGCATGCCGCGCCCGCGCCTGCAGTGGAGCCGCACCGTCACCGAGCGCACGATGGGCCACTATCAGGTCGAGAGCGACACGGTGATGATCAGCATCGCGCTCGACGACCATCGCGTGCCGCAGTACGCCATCGACTTCGTGATGTACCACGAACTGCTGCACAAGCAACTGGGCGTGCAGTTCGTGGACGGGCGGCACTACGCCCACACGCGCGCCTTCCGCGAGGCCGAGAAGCGCTTCAAGCGCTACGACGACGCCGAGGCGTTCCTGCAGTCGCTGGCGCGCTGACCGGAAAGCCCACCGCAGAGCACGCAAAGAGCGCAAAGAAAAGCTTTGTTGACCGTGAATAACGCGAATTGGCGCTAGTCGAACGCTAACCGCAGAGAACGCAGAGGAAAACAAGACCAACCGCAAAGCACGCAAAGAGCGCAAAGGAGAACCCTGCTTTCGATTGGCGTCGATTCGCGTTATTCGCGGATAGAGAGCTTTTCTTTGCGGTCTTTGCGCCCTTTGCGGTTCAATGTTCTTGGTGTCCATTCGTGTTCCTTCGTGGACAAAGGTGATGTTGAATCTTCCCTGGGGATTTTCTAATGACTGACAAGCTGACCATTATGATCGCCTCGCAACTGGAGCCGGAGCACATCGAGCGCATCCGCGCCGTCGATCCGCGCATCGAGGTGCTATACGACCTCGCGCTCGTGCCCCAGATGCGCTACATCGCCGACCACACCGGCGGCCCGTTCCAGCGCACGCCGGAACAGCAGGCGCAGTGGCTCGACTGGCTTAAGCGCGCCGAGGTGCTGTTCGACTTCGAGCGCGCCGCACTGAAAGATCTGCCGGTCACCGGCCCGCGCGTCAAGTGGATCCAGTGGACGAGCGCCGGCATCGGCCAGGTGATCAAGGGCGCGGGCATCGACCGGCTGCCGATCGCGCACACGACCGCCAGCGGCGTGCATGCGCGGCCGCTGGCCGACTTCTGCCTGATGGTCATGCTGATGACGGTCAAGAACTTCCTCTGGATGCAGCGCGACAAGCGTGCGCACCACTGGGAGCGCTACTGCGGCGAGGAACTGACCGGCAAGACGCTGGCGATCGTCGGCATGGGGCGCGTCGGCAGCGAGGTGGCGCGCACCGGCAAGCTGATGGGCATGTGTGTGATTGGCATGCGCCGTGGCACCGAGCCGGCGCCGTACGTCGACCGGATGGTCACGCGCGCGGAACTGCCCGACATGCTGCGCGTGGCCGACTTCGTGGTGCTGATCGCGCCGCACACGCCCGAGACGGAGAACCTGATCGGTGGTACGGAACTGGCGCAGATGAAGCCGACCGCCGTGCTGATCAACATCGCGCGCGGCCAGTTGGTGGACGACGCCGCACTGGTGCGCGCCCTGCAGAGCGGCCAGATCGCCGGCGCGGCGATCGACGTGGCGCGCGTCGAGCCGCTCGACCCGGCGTCGCCGCTGTGGGCGATGCCGAATGTCGTCATCAGCCCGCACTCGGCCAGCACCGTGACGGCCGAGAACGATCGGATCATGGACATCTTCTGCGAGAACATCGGCCACTACCTGCGCGGCGAGCCGATGCGCAACCGCTGGAACCCCGATCTGCTATATTGATTGGCAACCCTTCGGGTCTTCAAGACCCGAAGGGTTTTTTGGATTCGCGAAACGACCGGAGGCGCGGATATGATCATCAAACGCCTGCTATACCTCGCCTGCACGCTCGTCGCGCTGTTTGCCGCGTACCGCATCCTTGTCGTGGACGGCGGCATCGTACGTACCTCGACCGTCGTAGATGGCATCCCGGTCGAGATATTCGCGCCGGCACCTGAGCCGAACGCGCGGCTGCCGCGAGTGTACCCTGCTGTCGTTATCGCACATGGCTATGCGGGAAGCAAGCAGGTCATGTACGAACTGGCGCGCACCCCGATCTATTTGTCACCGGATCAAGGTTTGTTTGTAGCGGGATTGCTCTCTGGTCCTGGACAGGCAATCGCTGTCACGTTCGACTTCACCGGGCATGGCGCTAATACAACTCCGCTTTCAGCGACCGCACGACTAGATCAACTGCAGAAGGATATAGGCCGCATTGTGCAGTACGCGCGCTCGCTGCCCAATGTGGATCCAAATAGCATCGCTTTGATTGGTCACTCGATGGGGGCCGGCGCAGTCGTGCAATACGCCAATCAACACCCGGATATCAAGGGGGTCATATCCATTTCGGGAGGCGCTACCGAGGTGACGCCCAACGCGCCGAAGAATCTGCTATTGCTGGCCGGTGTTCTCGAATTCGATTCAATCAAGACAGCCCAGAAGATCGCTCTGGCAAACGCGGGGGGCTCGTCCGAAGCATTTTGGTCAGGACGGGCGCGAGCATTGGAGTTTGTACCGTCTTCAGAGCACCTTACGGTTTTGTGGAATGACATGACGCTAGTCAGCGCGGCGAGTTGGTTACGGTATTGCTTTCTCGGAGGGATTCCAGATCGCCTGAGAATAATCGATCGTTGGGGACCATCATTTTGGCAAACGTTGCCACAATCACTGCTTACCGTGCGGGCTATTCAGGCAGCGCTCTTGCTATCGCTCGCCGTCTTCGTCCTCTTCTTCCCCCTCTCATCATTCGCCGTGTCGCGGCTCGGCCTGCGCGTGGCCGCGCCCGTGCCCGCCGGTCTGCCGTACGGGCAGGTGCTGCTCGTCGCGCTCGTGCCGGCCGTGCTCGCGCCGCTGATCCTGCGTGGGCTGTCGCTGACGCCGATTGACCCGGCGACGTGGCTGCCGATCCAGATCGTCAACTACATGGCGATGCATTTCCTGCTGTACGCCGCGCTAATGCTGGGAGTGCTGCGACTGTTCGGCGTGCGCGACCTGTGGGCACGCATCCGGCGCAATCTGCGGCCGGCTGCGCTCGTGCTGGCGGCGCTGTTCTTCGCGTGGATCTACGTCACGAACGGGGTGGTGGCGCACCTGACGTGGCTGAACTTCCTGCCGTCGGGCAGCCGGCTGTGGCTCTGGCCGGTGGTCTGCGCGTTGGCGATGCCGTACTTCGTGCTGAACGAGTATGTGACGAAAGCGGCGACGATGCGGCGGAGCGCGCTGAACGAGTTGACCTCGAAGGTCGCGCTGATCGGCTCGCTGCTGTTCGCGGTGGCGATCACGCCGGGGTTGTTCTTCCTGCTGCTGGTGATCGCCGTCTTTGCGGTCTTCTTCGCCGTGTATGGCGCGTACGCGGTGCGCCTGCATAGCCTGACCGGCAACCCGCTGATCGCCGCGCTCGGCTACGCGGCTATGACCGCCGCGTTGCTCGTCGCCGTGTTCCCCATCACCGGATAGAACTTTTCACCGCAGAGAGCGCAGCGAGAACCTTTGTATCCGCGAATAACGCGAATCGGCGCGAATAGAACAACTGCGTCCCCCAATGAACGCAAAGAGCGCAGAGGTTACTCCCTGCGCTCTCGTCATCTCTTCATCCAGTTATCTTGTCATCTCTTCATCCAGTCATCTTGTCATCTCTTCACCTTGTCACCTTGTCACCTTGTCATCTTGTCATCCCGTCATCTTTCAGATGACCGGCTTCTCCTTGTCGGTCAGGTTGACGACGACGGCGCGGCTCGCCTTGACCAGGTCGGCCGGCGCAATCAGGATCTCCTCGCCCCACTGGCCGGTGCCGACGCCGAGCACGCTCTCAATCAGCAGTGACGCTTCGAGGAACGAGCGGAAGCCCGGCCTCTGCCAGTGAAACGGCGGGATCGAGCCGATCTCGTAGCCGGTCGTCGTTTTGACCGCTTCCGGGCTGGCGAGCTTGATGTTGCGCGAGTTGAGCACCTTCTTCAGGTGCCCGGAGATCGCGCTCTGGTCGCCGCCGAGCATGATCAGTGCCCGCTCGCCGCGGTCGTTCTCGAAGATCAGCGTCTTGACCATCTGCCGCTCGTTGAAGCCGAGCGCGCGCGCCACCGAGGCCGCGCCTTTCTCGATGTCGGTCGGGAATGAGCGCCGCTCGTATGGAATATTCTGCTGGTCGAGGTAGTCGTGGGATGGCAGGTTCATCGCGGTCTCCTGTGCCGGTTGGCGTAGTGCGCGTATTATAGCCGAACCGCATCCACGAAGGAATACAAAGGGGCACGAATAGACCGCCGACACACAGCAATCCCGACCGTCATGCCGGCAAGTAGTAAGCCGGCATCCACGACCACGGCACGCAAAAGCCCGTGACTCTTGGCCGTGTGGATTCCGGCCAAAATCACGCCGGAATGACAAATTGCCGATTGTTGCCGACTTTTAGCGCTTCTTGCCTGTTTGGTGCCCCTTCGTGCCGCTTCGTGGACAATGCTCCCGCGATTTCTGGTATACTTTCAAGGATACGGCCGCGCGCGGCGGCGCGCCAGCCGGCTGGCGCTGGTTACCCACGGAGGACGCGAATATGGCTCACGGAAGCACTGGCAAGATCCTGCACGTCAATCTCACCACATCGGCTATTCACACCGAAGATATCGACGAGGCGCTGTACCGCCTCTACCCCGGCGGCAAAGCGCTGGCCGCCTACCTGCTGCTCAAGCAGATGCCGGCACACGCCGACCCGCTCGGCCCCGACAATGTGCTGATCCTGGCCAACGGCGTGCTGACCGGCGCGCCGGTCTCGACCGCCACGCGCTTTTCGGCCGTCGCGCGCTCGCCACTAACCGGCGCATTCGGCGAGTCGGAAGCGGGCGGTTTCTGGGGCCCGGAACTCAAGTTCGCCGGCTTCGAGGCGATCGTGCTCAAAGGGCGCGCCGACAAGCCGGTCTACCTCTGGATCAAAGACGGCCGGGTCGAGATTCGCGATGCAGCGCACCTGTGGGGCAAGGAGACCGGCGACACGCAGAACGCCGTGCGCGCCGAACTGGGCGACAAGCTGGTGCGCTTCCTGCAGATCGGCCCCGGCGGCGAGAACCTGGTGCGCTTCGCCTGCCTGACCAACGACCTGCGCCACTACAACGGCCGCAACGGCATGGGCGCGGTGATGGGCTCCAAGCGGCTCAAGGGTATCGCCGTGCGCGGCAGCGGCAAGTACCTCGACCTTGCCGAGCAGCCGAAGGCGCTCTCGGAGTTCGGCAAGCTGCTGTCGAAGCGCGTCAAGAACCAGCCGCAGTCGTTCGACTTGCAGGAGAAGGGCACGCCGGGCATCACCGGCGGCCTGAACGCGGCCGGCATCCTGCCGACGCGCAACTTCCTGCAGGGCGCGTTCGAAGGCGTGGACGGCCTCAAGTGGGAGGTATACGAGAAGGAACTGCTGACCGCCCGTCGCTCGTGCTACGCCTGCGCCGTGCGCTGCAAGCGCGAGGTCGCGGTGAACGACCGCTACGTGGTCAGCGATACTTACGGCGGCCCGGAGTACGAGGCGGTCGGCGGCTTCGGCTCGAACTGTGGCATCGGCGACCTGCAAGCGGTCGCCAAGGCGAACGAACTGTGCGGGCGCTACACGCTCGACGCCATCTCGACCTCATCGGTCATTTCGTTCGCCATGGAATGCTTCGAGCACGGGCTGATCACGACGAAGGACACCGGCGGCATGGAACTGCGCTTCGGCAATGTCGACGCGATGCTGAAGACGGTCGAGTTGATCGCGTTCCGTAAGGGCATCGGCGACCTGCTGGCCGAGGGCGTCAAGCGCGCGGCTGAAAAGATCGGCGGCGACGCGCCGTTTTTCGCGATGCACGTCAAGGGCCAGGAACTGCCGATGCACGACCCGCGCGGCAAGATTGGCGTTGGCATCGGCTACGCCGTCAACGAGGGCGGCGCGGATCACCTCGTCGCGTACCACGACACGGCGCTCGCGAACCCGGCGTCGGCCGGTTTCAAGAGCGCGACGGCGCTCGGCATCACGGAAGCGGTGCCACCGCGCGAACTCAGCGCGCGCAAGGCGTTCAACTACGCGATTCTGGAGAACTGGAGCAGCGCCGGCAAGGTGACCGGCTACTGCTACTTCGGCCCCGGCCCGCGCTCGTTCATCGAGGCGCAGGAAGTCGTCGATTCGGTGCGCGCGGCGACCGGTTGGGATCTGACGATTGCCGACCTGCTCAAGATCGGCGAGCGGGCGACGAACCTGGCGCGCGTCTTCAACGTGCGCGAAGGGTTCTCGCGCAAAGACGACATGATCCCGGAGCGGTTGTTTGCGCCGTCGCCGGTCGGCGCGCTGCAGGGCGTCGGCATCTCGCACGACGAGTTCGAGCAGGCGCTGACCGAGCTGTACCGGCTGAAGGGCTGGGACCCGGAGACCGCGAAGCCGACCCGCGAGCGCCTGCGCGAGCTGGGCATCGAGTGGGCGGCGGACATCGTCGAGGCGTCCGCGTAGCGCCGGGCTGATGGAGGAGAGTCGATGAGCACCCCCGTAATCGCCGAGCCGCCGTGCTTGGCTGAAGCGATTGAGCGCATCGTGCAGCAGTTTCACCCGCTGCGCATCATCCTGTTCGGCTCCTGGGCGCGCGGGGACGCCCGCCCGGACAGCGACCTTGATTTGCTGGTGGTGATGCCGGAGGCGCAGAACAAGCGCGCTATGACAGTTCGCATAGGCAATTCGTTGAGTGATCTGCCGATCAGCAAAGATGTCGTGGTAACGACGCCAGCGGAGATCGTGGAGCACGGGCAGACTATCGGGCGGGTGCTCCAGCCGGCGCTGGCCGAAGGCAAAGTCGTCTATGAGCGCCGATGATGTAGGCACTTGGCTGGCGTATGCGCATTCCGACTTGGGGGCGGGTCGGTCACTCTTGCTCGGGCCTGAGCCTTTTTCACGCCAGTCGTGTTTTTATGCACAACCGGCTGCGGAAAAGGCGCTAAAAGCTGTGCTGGTAGCGCATGGCATCAAAGTTCCGCACACGCATGACCTTGATCATTTGCGTGAGATCATCCCGGGCGGGGCTTCGGTGAAAGTCGAATTCCCGCACCTCTATGCATTGTCGATCTGGGCCGTCGAGGCGCGCTATCCCGGCGATCCGCAAGAGGTCACGGCCGATGAGGCACGCGCGGCGCTCGATCTGGCGGAACGAGTGCTGCGGGCGGTGGAGCGCGACTTGCGCGCCGGCGGCGCAGAGGCGTCGTAGATGCAGGTGCATCTCGGCGGGCATCTCAACTGGTACGAGCCGCAGCGCCGGGTCTGGGTGGAGTTGCCTGCCGGCGGGGCCATGCGCTTGCTGGCGATCTGTGCCGCGGTGGGCGTGCCGCCGGAGGAAGTCGCCATCGCCGTCGTGAACGGCCATGCGGTCGACCTGGAGCGTGCCACGGCGACCGATGCCGACCGCGTGGAGTTATACCCGCCGATCGGCGGCGGGGTGGCATAACAACACCAAGCCCCTTCGGGATTTCAAGACCCGAAGGGGCTTCTGTTTCCGGCCACCTCGGGCGGTCATCCTGAGCGCGAAAGCGGGGCGTATGTCCTTTGGCTCGTTAGGCGCGCGAAGGATCTGAACTGCCGCCTCTCAGATTCTTCGCGCGCGAGGCGTGTTGCACGCCATCGGTCTTGCCGCCGCGCTCCGAATGACAGCGGACCAGGGTATGCTCAGCGCAAAACCGCTGTACCTGCGCTTGATTTGCGCTACCGCATCGCGCCGTAGACCAGCACGGCGGTGACGGCGCCGGCCAGCGACGCGAGGAAGTTCACCACGTCGTTGTCCATCCATGCCAGCCCGCGCGTCAGGATCGCCGGGCGGCCGCAGGCGTGGATCGGCTTCTCGGTGTACGCAGCGTCGCTCGCGCAGTAGTAGAGCGCCTGCACCGTTGCGCCCAACAGCGAATCGACTACGCTGCCGATGAAGCCCGCGATCAGCGCGGTGGTCGGCAGCCAGAGATACGCGCTCAGGGGCACGTCCGCGAAGAATCCCTCGACGTAGCGCCCCAGCAGCGCCGCCGAGCCGATCAGCAGCGCGCCGGTGGCCGCCGAGATCAGGCCGAGCGTGCTGACCGCGCCGTTCTCGCCGGTCCGCGTCTCGCGCCAGGTGGTGACCATGCGCGGCGGCGTCAGGCTGAGCATGCCCAGTTCCGTCGCCCACGTGTCGGCCGTCACGGCCGCCATGGCGCCGGCAAACGCGGCGAAGATCGGCAGGGTGTACGCGGGAAAAATGGCGCCCGAGACGGCCAGCACGGCCGCCGCGCCGCCGTTGGCGAGCGTCTGCGCCAGGTCGCGGCGGCCACCCTTGGCGAACTCGGCGGACGATTCGCGTTTGCGTTCCGCGCCGTAGCGCGTCAGCGCCGACGACGAGACGAAGAACGCCACGACGACCACGGCCCAGGCGAAGCCGCCGAGGCCGAACGTCAGCGTGCCGACGATGGCCGCGCCCGCGACGCCGTCGCGCGTCAGCGCGCCGCGTCGCTGCGCCGCCAGCCCGATCAGCAGGCTGAGCGCGAACCCGGCGGCCAGTTGCAGAGGCGAAAGAGACATAGGCAGCCCCTCCGGCGCGCGGCGCGGAGGGGCGTTTTCTTCGGAGCGCGGAGACTACTGCGGCAGGATGAAGCGCAGTGCAATCATGCCCGCGAGCAATATGGTCGCGAGCACGGCGATGCGGACCAGGTCGCTCTTGACGTGCGCGTACTGCTGCGCGGGTGCGGACGACAGCGCCGGCGCGGGCGACCGGGGCGCCGGGGCGGCGGTGACGCGCTCGATCGGCTCCATTGAAGCGCCATGCGGCATGGTGGCGGGTGCAGCGGAGCGGGGCGCCCTGGGGGTCTTGTCGCCCATGCGGCGGCGCTCGCGGCGTGACGGTTTTGCCATGTGAATACTCCGGTGTCTGTGAAATGGCCCGAAGGGCCGGTTACTTCGCCAGTTGGGCGAAGACGATCATGCGCTGGTTGTCGATCAGGTACGGATAACAGGTGATCAGCGTCAGCGTCGGTTCGGTCGTCGCCTGCAGCACGCTGACGTCCGTCGGCTCGACAATGCGCCGGTTGCGGACGACGTATGTAAACTTCGCTTCCTTCGAATAGACCTGCACCTCGTCCCCGGCTTTCAGGTCGCCGATATAGCGGAAGACCTCGCCGAAGACATCATCGTGCCCCGATATGACCATGTTGCCGCGCTGGCCCGGATTGGTCGAGCCCGCCCGGTGTCCCGCGCCTTTCTTGAGCGCTTCCCAATCGTCGCCCTCGACGACCAGCGAATCGACGTTGATCGCCGGGATGACGATGCGCACCGGCTGCTGCGGGCCGGGCGTCGGAATAGCGACAGGCACGACCTGCTTGAGCACGCCCTTGAACCGCTCCGGCGTGCCCGCCGAGGGCGGCTGTGAAGCGCCGGGCAGCGTGGCCGCCGCCTCGGGACTGCCGGTGCGCACCTGGCCGCTGCCGGACTGCGCCGCCGCGCTCTCGCGGTTGAGCTCCTGCAGACGAAAGAAGATGGCGAGGCCGGCAATCAGCAGTCCCGCCACCGCAAAGACCTCGACAGCCAGCAGCAGGCGATTGCCGACGCGCATGAAGTTGATGTCGGGGCGCGCCGTGCCCGCCGCCTTGAGCTTCTGCGCGCCGCGCTCCATCGCGCTGGTCTGCGACTCCATGCGCGTGCTGAAGCGTTGCCGCGCGCGTTTCTCGGCCAGCAGTTTTTCCAGCTCTTCAATCGACAGGTCGTTCAGGTGGGTGCTCATACGACGCCCGTCGGCGCAATCGAAATTATACCCGCGCTATGGATGACGGGCAACTGGCGACCCGGCAACGGGTATACCGACAAACTGTCGGGGACTCAATCGGTCGTCATGCCGGAATGGCGGATTGGTCAGCCGTGCGGCCCCGACACTTTTGCGGTATACCCTTTCAATTGGGTGCATTTCGGATTGGGGCCGGGCGCATGCAACTCAACGAGGCGTCACTCCCGCGGAAGCGGGAGTCCAGGGACAACACCGCTGGATGCCCGCGCTGGTCGGCGGCGAGCCACCGTGGTCTCATACCGTATTGGTTGCGCCCCGGAACTGAAAATACCCCCTTTCAACGTCTCAAGCATAGCGAACTGCCTGCGCAGGGGAGCGATTTGCGAGCTCATCGGGTCGGTATTCATAGGGCGTGCCGGGCGCGCCCGGATCACACGTAGACGGTGCAGCCGCGCGTCTCAAGCTCCACGAGCCATGTGGGTGCGGCCAGCATCTTGTTCCAGCGCAGATCGAGCTTTTCCAGATGAGGCAGGTTGCGGATGCCCGCAGGCAGTTGCGCCAGCCGGTTGGCGCGCAGGTCGAGGGTGCGCAGATTGCGCAGGCCGCCGAGGGTTTCCGGCAGGGCGATCAGCGCATTGTTTCGCAAGTCGAGGTCAGTCAGGCTGCGCAGGCCACCGATTGACTCCGGGAGCGTGGTCAGCCGATTGTCCTGCAATACCAGTTTCCGCAGCGCCCCGAGCGCTCCAATGGATTCCGGCAGCGACGCCAGCCGGTTGTTCATCGCGTGCAGTTCCCGCAGGCGCGTCAACCGCCCCAGCGATTCCGGCAGCGCGCCGATCTGGTTGTTGTACACGCGCAACTCGCTCAGTTGCGTCAGGTCGCCGATGAACTCCGGTAGCGACGTGAGCCGGTTATCGGTCACGTTCAGGTAGATCAGCCTGCCGAGTTTCCCCATTGATTCGGGCATGCTCGTCAGTTGATTGTTGCTCCCGTACAGAAACGCCAGTTGGCCCAGCCTGCCGAGTGCAACAGGGAGCTCGGCCAATGCGTTGTGCCCCAGGTCGAGCATGCGCAGCGCGGTGAGCTCGCCGATGCCGCCCGGTAATGCGGTCAGCCTGTTGTCCGCGACGTTGAGCGTTTGCAGCGCGCTCAACTGCCAGAGCGAGTCGGGCAGTTCGCTCAACCGGTTGTGGTACAGGCTCAACGATGTGAGCGTAATCAGTTCGCCGATCCAGCGGGGCAGTTCGCTCAACCGATTCAGATCGAGGTCGAGATCGGCCAGCACAGCGCTGGCGCGAATATGGTCGGGCACGCTGGCCAAGTCGCGGCCGCGCAGGCTGATGCTGGTCGGGTTGTGCATGATGAGGTGCCGGCATTGTAGGTGCGGCCCCGGCAATCCGCAAATCGGCGCCAGATGCGCGCACGGTTAGCAGCACAATACGCCGTCGAATCACACCTTATTGTCGGAAAGCCTACCCTTCGACAGGCTCAGGGTACGTGTGTCATTGCGCCCGGCCGCTGGCCGTGTTATGATGCCGGTCATGGATACCATCCGCACCCTCCGCGTCGCCGTCAGCGGCATCCCGCGCGGCTGCCAGACGGCCCGCCCCGATGGCAACTGGCTCTCGCCTGTTCAGCGGACGCAGATCGAGTCCGTTTCCTCCCGCATCGAGTTAATCGAGCATCCGGCCGACCGGATCGGCGCACCGGTCGGCAGCGAGGTGCTGCTGGCCGAAGGCGGCAACCGCACGCACTACCCCGGCGAATTGGACTGGGACGACTATCTGCGCTTCTTCATGCCGAGCCTGCGCTGGGTGCAACTATGCAGCACCGGCTTCAGCGACAACATCACCCCGCAGGTGCTCGACGGCTCCGTGACGCTGACCAATGCGCCGGGCATTCACACCATTCCGATCGCCGAGAGCGTGCTGGCGGCGATGCTCGATCACGCCAAGCGCCTGCGCGAGCGGCGCATCCACCAGCAGTCGCGCGACTGGCAGGCGCTGCACACCGGTGAACTGCACGGGCGCACCGTGCTGATCATCGGCCTGGGGCGTATCGGCGGGCGCGTGGCGCAACTGGCGCGCGCGTTCGGCATGCGCGTGATCGGCGTGCGGCGCACCACGGCCGCCGCAAACGAGGCCGATGAAGTGATCGGTCCGCCGGCGCTGCGCGCGCGCCTGCCCGAGGCCGATTACGTTGTCATGACCGCGCCGTTGACGCCGGAGACCGAGCGCATGCTCGGCGCGGCTGAACTGGCCGCGATGAAGCCGTCGGCGTACTTCGTCAACGTCGGGCGCGGTTCTACGGTGGACGAAGACGCGCTGGCGCGCGCCATGGCGACGCGGCAGATCGCCGGCGCGTACCTCGATGCGTTTGCCGACGAGCCGCTGCCGCCGGCGCACCCGTTCTGGGCGCTCGACAACGTCCTGCTGGTGCCGCACGACAGCCACTCGTCGCCGCACATCACCGACCGGATGGTGGCGCTGTTCTGCGACAACCTGCGGCGCTATGTCGGCGGCGAACCGCTCCTGCATGTCTGCGACCGGACGCGAGGCTATTGAGATGAACGGAATCCATACCAACAATGCCGGACAGGGCGCACTCCGTATAATAAAGTAGATACTCAACCGTCCGCGCATGGCGCGGCCTATCAGCAGATGATACACTCTGCAAGGTGTAGATAATGAACTGGACTGCAAACGACCTGCCCGACTTACGCAATCGAACCGTGATTGTCACCGGCGCGAACAGCGGCGTCGGGTTTGAATCGGCGCGCGGCCTGGCGCAGCACGGCGCGACCGTGGTCATGGCCTGCCGCGACGAGGGGCGGGGCCAGCGCGCGGCCGACGCGATCCGTGCCGGTCAGCCGGATGCGGCGCTCGCGGTCATGCCGCTCGATCTGGCCGATCTCTCCTCCGTGCGGCGCTTCGCTGATGCGTTCACGGCGCGCCATGACCGGCTCGATGTGCTGCTGAACAACGCCGGCGTCATGGCCATCCCGTACCGCACGACGGCCGATGGCTTCGAGATGCAGTTCGGCACGAACCACCTGGGGCACTTCGCGCTGACGGGGCGGCTGCTGGACGCGCTGCGGCGCACACCGGGCGCGCGGGTGGTCGTGGTCAGCAGCGGCATGCACCGTCGTGGCCGCGTTGCGTTTGATGATCTGCAATCGAAGCGAGCGTACAGCCGCTATGGCGCATACGGGCAGAGCAAGCTCGCCAACCTGCTGTTCGCCTACGAGTTGAATCGCCGCTTCGCCGCGAACGGCGTGCCGGCGATCGGCGTGGGCGCGCATCCCGGCTATGCGGCGACCAACCTGCAGACGGCGGGGGCGCGCATGGACGGCGCACGCATGACGGAGACGATCACGAACGCCGTGACCAATCTGGTGGCGCAGAGCTCGGCCATGGGCGCGCTGCCGCTGATGTACGCGGCTGCCGCACCGGGCGTCAGCGGCGGCGACTACATCGGCCCAACCGGGTTGGCGGGCATGCGCGGCTACCCCGGCCAGGCCAAGTCGAGCACCGCCTCGCACAGCCGCGCCGATGCCGCGCGCCTGTGGGAGAGCTCCGAGCAGCTGACTGGCGTCTCGTACAACCTGCCGCCCGCGCCGTGACGCTTGCCCGCGCTGGGGCGGGTGGTACAATAGACCGTGCTGCGCCCGGCGCAGCTCAAAATCACGCTATTCCGGTCACCGGCAAGGAGAACCAGATGGCAATCAAGACGGTCGGTGTTGTCGGCTGCGGTTTGATGGGGTCGGGTATTGTCGAAGTCTGCGCGAAGAGCGGCTACGACGTCATTGTAATGGAGATGAACGACGGGCTGTTGAAGCGCGGGCTGGAGCGCATCGATGCCAGCCTGGCCAAAGCGGTTGAGCGCAAGAAGCTGGACGCCGCCGCCCGCGACGGCATCCGGGCGCGCATCCGTGGCACCACCGGTTTCGCCGATTTCCGCGACGCCGATTTCGTCGTCGAGGCGGCGATCGAGAACCTCGACGAGAAGAAGCAGATCTTCGCGCAGCTCGACACAGTCACCCGGCCGGACGCAACTCTGTCGTCGAACACGTCGTCGCTGTCGATCATCGACATGGCGTCGGCGACGAAGCGGCCGGCGCAGGTGCTCGGCATGCACTTCTTCAATCCGGTGCCGGTCATGCCGCTGCTCGAGATGGTGCGCTCGTTCCTGACGAGCGAGGCGACCTACCAGGCGGCGCGGGCTTTCGGCGAATCGCTCGGCAAGACCGTGGTCGTGGCGAAGGACAAGCCGGGCTTCATCGTCAACGCGTTGCTGATCCCGTACCTGCTCGACGCGATCCGCATGGTCGAAGAGGGCGCCGCGTCACGCGAGGATATCGACGCCGGCATTCATCTGGGGCTGAACCACCCGATGGGCCCGCTGACGCTGACGGACTTCGTGGGGCTGGACACGACGCTCTACGTGGCCGACGCGATGTTCGCGGAGACGAAGAACGCGCGTTACGCCGCGCCGACGCTGCTGCGCCGCATGGTCACGGCCGGGCACATGGGCCGCAAGAGCGGCAAGGGGTTCTACGAGTATGAGTGAGGCTTGGGGGCTTGCAAAAGCCTCGGCTGGCACACTTGCCACGCTGCCGCCCATAGCGGTTATGGGCGGCAGCGAGTTGATTCCCCCCGTTTGGTCCGTCGGCGGCCAGAACGACGGTCTGGCCGCCAATCACGAACTCGGCAGATTACGGGCAGGATGAATTGACCACAGCGGTGTGCATGCCGATGTTTCCATTGATGTTATCGCGAGCCATCGGAATACTCCCCATCGTGGCGTCGGCGATCATGTTGCGCGCTCCGGCATATCCGGTGCCCGGAGCGGGGCACGTTCCGCCATCAGCCTGTGCCGGGCGCGGCGCGAGCGCGCCTGCACCCAATGCCAGGATAGCCAGCAACGCCCAAACCTTGATAGAGCGAATATTCATGTGCATGGTGGTCAGACCTCCAGTCTGAAGATGCGCTTTTGATCATGCTTATCCATTGCCGCGGAATTGAAGCCGAGACACAATTACACCGTTGTTGATCCGCAGTCAGATTAGGGCGACATGTGAGCCTCCTTGAGAGTCCGCGCGCCTGCCCTTTGTGACGCACTGCAGTCGTGTCGTCGGAGCGAACGTTGCTATCGGGCAATGGCGTCTTGCAGCTAGCCTGCTTCGGGCACGCGCTCGACGGTCTGGATGTACTCCTCTATGAGCGTAGAACCCTGGGCTGTCTCGCGCTCCTCGCGCTTACGGCGGGTCGACCAATCGCGTCCGCCTTAATCTCCCTCCGGGCACGGTCGCTAGGCGTGCCCGGAGATCGACGCAATTGAAACCCGCTCGGCGATTCTAGCCGGGTTTCACGACCGGCAAACCGGCCTTGGCCCACGCGGCGAAGCCGCCGGCCAGGCTTTTTACGTTGGTATAGCCCAGCAGGCGCAGCGCCATCATCGTCTGCGCACCGTTGTGCCCGATGGAACAATGGGTCACGATGGGCGCGTTTTTGTCCTGCGGGAGCTTGTCCAGGTTCTTGAATAGGTTGCGGATCGGCACGTTCAGCGCGCCGACGATCATGCCGTTGGTTTTCAGATCCTGCTCGTTGCGCACATCGAGCACGACCGGCTTGCCCGCGGCCAACTGGTCTTTGAGACCAGCCGGCGCGACGGCGTTGTAGTCGTCCGGGAGGTTGCTCAGGTACTGGTCAACCAGTGCCAGCCGGTCGGCATCGACCGCGGCGGCTTTGCCCGCCACCGGCGCCGCGATCGGTCCTTTGACCACGGGCAGATTGGCGCCCGTCCAGCCGGCAAAGCCGCCCGCCACGCTTTTCACGTTCGTGTAGCCCAGCAGGTGCAGCGCCATCATGCTCTGCGCCCCGTTGTGCCCGATCCCACAGTACACCACGATGGGCGCCGTCTTGTCCTGCGGCAGCTTGTCCAGGTTCTTGGCCAGCGTGCGGATCGGGATGTTGACTGCCCCCTCGATGTAACCATTCGTCGCCACGTCCTGGGCGCTCCGCACGTCCACCAGGAACGGCTTGCTGCCGGCCAGTTGCTCCTGCAAGCCAGCGGGTGTGACCGCCCAATTGCTGTCGGGCAGGGTCTCGATGTAGTTCTGGACCATGGCGCGGACGTCGAGCGCGGCTTTGGTTGGCGCTTGCGTCGGCGCCGGCGCGGGCGCAAGCGGGCCGCACGCCACCGTGCCGACAAAGGCAAGCAGCGTGAGCAGCATGGCGAACAACACAGTGAACCGATATTGGTTTCTCATGTCTCTCCTTGATTATTTTCGCCCTAAGGCAATATGCGCAGCTGTTCGATAGACTTGTTCGTCACCGTCGACGTATGTTTGCAGGGCCCGCCCGATATCGCCCTCTACCGCCCGCGCCACGGCAGCGCGCTCATCGGGGCCCATGGTACTTACGGCGGGGACACATCCCCCAACGCTCGCCAGAATCGGAGCAATGATCTGCGGACTGCGCGGCTCACGCACGTTGTAGGCGCGAGCCGTGATCGTCACATCGATAAACCCGGCCGCCTCCAGCAGCGCCTCGAGTTCGCTCGCGTCGCCAAGATTGAAGAACGGAAGTAGGACGGAGACGCTGGTAGCAAAGCGATGGGCGAGCGCTACCCAGATGAGCCGCACCTTCGGATGGTGTTCAATGGAGCGCCAGACACAACTGGCGGCGCGCCCGCATGGCTGGATCGATGTCCACGCCCACGACGATGCCGGCGCACCCCACGCGCGGTGCGACCCGCCGGGCGACGATTCCCGTGCCGCACGCCACATCCAAAACTCGCTCGCCGGGCAGTGGGTTGGCGATTTCGAGCAGGAGCGTCGCCCATGATCCCATCTGGTAGGTAACGAGGTTCTTCTCATAGTTCTCGGCTGCGGCCAGTGCGGGATTGGGTTGTGGTTGAGTCATGTGCTCTTCGATCGCCGTGTCGATATGGCATGCGCGTTTCATTCCCCTATGAACCCAGTTTAGCCAACCGGGCCAGAATGTATATGCTCAAAATCAACCGTTTATCGGCGCAAGTGCGCCGCAGGTCCCGCGGCACCACTAGTCAATTTGGACTGTGCAAGAAAAAACCTGACGGTGCCAATGGGCCCGTCAGGTCTGCGCCTGCGTGCGAAGTTAGCGGCCGCCCGGCCGCTTGCGGCTCAGATCAGGCGGCGATCCAAAGCGGCGCGCATGGCAGCCGAACGAGAGGGCACGTCCAGCTTGGCGTAGACCGACCGCAGATGACCGCGCACGGTATGCACGCTGATAACCAGCCGGTCCGCGATTTCCTTGTCGCTTAGGCCCTGAGCGAGCCAGCGCAGCACCTCCATCTCGCGCGCGGTCAGGGGTTCGCCGGGCGTTGGCGGTGCACCTTCGTCAACGGGCCCGCCATGCGACTCGGGAGAGGGGTGTTGCCGCTTGGGACCCAGTGCCTCCAGCGCGGCGCGCGCGCGCGCCGCGTCGGGCAGCGCCTGCACTTCCTCAAAACCGGCCAACGCGCGGGAAAGATAGTCGTGCGCGCGGACAGCGTCGCCGCGCGCGCGTTCGAGGTCGCCGAGGTCGGCCAACGTGCGACCCGTTTGCCAGGGGGTGCCTAATTGCTGGAACAGCGCCAGTGCCTGCTGGAAGCGTGTTTCCGCTGAGGGGTATTCGCCGGCCAGCCGGTGAGCCACGCCCCAGGCGCGATGGGCGACGGCCTGATAGAGCACATGGCCGTAGCGCATGGCCAGCGCTTCGGCGAGCGGCGCGTACCTGCGCAGCATCGGCTCGTCGGCCCGCTGCGCCGCCGTGTCGGCCATTGTGGCGAACAGATCATGGTCGCCGGGCCAGCTTCCGTTATTAAACACCTGTGGGTTGTTCGCAAATCGCTTCTGCAATGCCCCTTCCAGGTGCTGCTCCACGAGGGCGAACTCGCCCTCCGCCATTAACGGCAGCGCATGTCAGTAGTGCTGGGTGCGTCCCCACCCATCGGGCCCGACGACCGCGCCCATGATCTGGGCCGACTCGAGTCGCAGCCGGCGCGCGCGTTCGGAATCCCCGCGCATCGCATAGGCGCACGAGAAAATGGCGGTGTGCCAGCAAGGATATTGGAACAGGTCCTGCGTGGAGCGCCGCTGCAGCGCAACCATGATTTGCTCGCTGCGGAGGACCTCGTTCCAGCGGTCGAGGCGCAGCCAAGACAGTGCCTGGCTCGCAAGTGTATGGAGGCAAAGGTCCAATGCGCGAATCTGCCCGGCCTGCGTCTGTGCTTCATCCAGATACCGCAGCGCGTCTGTGTATTCGCCCACCGACGCCAACGCCGCGCCCAATTGCATCAAAATCCGCACACGCTCGCGCTGATCGCGGAAACGGGCATCGCGGCTCAGCGCCAACCGGCGCTGCACCAACTCTATTTGCTCGCGCAGCATGCCCTGCGCGCCATAGACCAGGGCCAGCGCGTCGAGCGCAACCGACGTGACGACAGGGTCGTCCAGTTTTTCGGCCATATCCACGCCGGCGCGGGCGTACCGCTCGGCAGCCTCCCAGTCTGCGCTCGCTTGCCGGATCCACATGGCCGAGGAAAGGGTGGCCAGCAAGTAAACCGTTTCCACATGCGGCGGTTCCACGCTCGCTATTTCCCATGCAACGGCCAGCTGGGCCCGCGCATCGACCCGGAAGCGCTGGAAGTCGGCGCCCGCGCGCAGATTGAGCACGGCGTTCCCAAACTTGCGGCGCAAGCGAACGGCAAGCATCTTGTCACCGCTGGCCAGCGCGTCCCACAGCGCGATCGCCTGCGCGAAGAGCGGAACCGCCAGCAAGGTGTCTCCCTGTTGGTCGTATATGTCGGCCAATTGCTCGACCACGGCGGCTTGCGTGTCCGGTTTGCGGCTGCCCTGCAGCCAGTCCAGCGCGCGGTGCAAATGCTGCGCCGCCGCGTCATACGCATGGACGGACTGAGCACGCCGCGCCGCCTTGCAGGCGTAATCGATCGCTTTGTCGCGCTCTCCGGCCGCGCTGAAGTGATAAGCCAGCGCTTCGTCGTCATCCGGATGCCGGCCCTCGATCGCCATCGCAACCTGGCGGTGAAGATGCTGGCGGCGCGGGGCCACAATATCTTCCTGCAGCGCCGACGGGATGAGCGCATGGGCAAAGACGGACAGGCTGTGCCCGCCTCGCCGCGTCTCCCGGATCAGCCCCGCGCGCCCGGCGGTCTCCAGGGCATCGATCAGCCGATCGGCCTCCAGGTCGCCCGCAATACGCAGCAGGTCAACGTCAAATTCCCTGCCGATGATCGCCGCCAGGCGCAAGACATCCTGCACAGCAGCCGGCAGTTTCTCCACGCGCGCCCGGACCACGGCGCGCACGTTCTGCGGGATGTGGGACTGTTCCGGCGAGGGCCAGTGCCAGCGTTCTCCTGTGCGATACAGCGTGCCGTCTTCGAGCAGTCCTTTGACAACCTCCTCAATAAAGAAGGGGTTGCCTTCGGTCTGGCGATACAGGTATTCCAGAAATGCGGGCTCGACCTCGCCGCCAAAAGGCGCGGCCAGCAGCTCGCGAGCCTGCTCGAGGGTGAAGCGCGACACGCCGAGGTGCGTGCTCAGCCGCTCGCGATTGAGGTCCAGCAGCAGGTGGCCGAGGGCCGCGTTGTCGTGCAGCTCCTCCTCTCGGTAGGTCAGGACCACCATGAGACGCATCTGGAATGCGCGGCGAGCCACGTGGCGCAGCAGGTCGAGGGTGCCTCGATCAGCCCAGTGCACGTCCTCAATAGCGAGCACGACGGGCGTGCGCGCGGCCGGCGCAGCGCACAACTCCGCGACGCTTTCAAAGATGCGCTCTCGCTCCGAGAGCGGATCGAGCGTGGGATTTGGAGCTATGGCCGGATAGCGTGCACGCAGCGCCGGCGCGAGTGTAACGAGGTCAGCCAGGGCGAATGCGGGGAGACGCAATTCCTCGCTGGACTGCTCTAAGGCTTGCCGGATGAACTGGGCAATGGGAGCATACGGCGTGCCGCCTTCGGCATGGCAGTCGCAGATGAACGCGCGTGCGCCGGCGCGGGACGCCCGGGAGGTGAATTCGCGCACCAGGCGCGTCTTGCCGACACCCGGCTCGCCGCTCACGAGCAGCGTATGACCTTCGCCGTCCAGCACTCGCCCGAACACGGCGTCGGCCTCGGCCAACTCCCGCGCACGTCCAACAAATGGGCTGCGTAGCAGGCGTTCCAGCATTGGCATTAGAATCTCGGACCGACTAGCTAATGGAGTGCTACGGGGGTGTATTTACCCGTGATCGTCGCGATCTGGGACACGGGCGTGCTCCCTTCCATAGCACGCTGCGCCGATGGTGCTGCCTCATTCGGGTAGACCGATAATAGGCTCGCGGGAAGCTAATGTCAAGCGAGTAAAAGGTAGGAGCGCACCTCAGTTTCGGGGTAGAGTTGTTGGCAACCCGTCATGCCGGCATGTAGTTAGCCGGCATCCACGCCAGCATCTGGCGCGCATGCTGGCCCGTGTTACGCCGGCGTGGATTCCGGCCTTCGCCGGAATGACGGCTTGGATATGCGGTGCATCAGTTTCTGCACTCACGCATCCGACGCTGCGGGATGTAATTCTTGCAACGACAGTCTCGCTGAGTGGTGGTTATGCGTATCGGACATCTCTGTTACTGAGTTGTCGAAATCTAGCATTCATCCGATATTCGCAATATACACTGTATTTCCGGGCGCTTCGTACTCATCGCATGCGCGCTATTTGCTGAAAAGTCAGTAAGCGTTCTAGCCGCCGCTGCGGCGGCCGGGCAGTCCCGCAGAGTCTTTCGGTGCCGTGCGCATCTTTTCCATCATCCGCATGCGCACCTGCGCCAGCGCGTGCTTGAGCGGCGTCACGCGCAACAGCAGCAGTAACGCGAGCACCGTGCCGTACACCAGCGGCAGGCCGACGTTGCCTTGCAAACGCAGGAAGTCGCCTTTGACCGATAGAACGAAGTGCACGACCACCAGCGGCGCAATCAGATAGACCAGCTTGTGCAGGCGCGTCCAGCCTTTGCCAAGCCGTTTCATCCAGTAGCGGAACGACGTGACCGCCAGCGGCACCAGCAGCAGGAACGCCGTCGTGCCGATGATGATGTACCACTTGCTGCCGACGTCGGCCCAAATCAACCCGAAATCGAACGTGTAGTCCACCCCGACGAACGCCAGCAGGTGCAGGCTGGCGTACATGAAGCCATAGAGCCCCAGCGCCTTGCGGCGCCGCAGCACCGCCTTCCAGCCGCCGATCGAGGCCAGCGGCGTGCAGGCCAGCGACAGCAGCAGGAAGGTCAGCGCGACCAGCCCCGTGCGCTGCTCGATCGCCTGGATCGGGTTGGATGTCAGGTTGCGCGCCAGCGCATCGGCAGCCAGCCACGCCAGCGGCAGCCAGCCGCCGATGTGGACGAGCGCCTGCAGCGGGTCAGGCAAGTGATGTTTCATGACCGGACGTAGACCTGGCGGGTTTGCAAAACCCGCGAGGTCTTTCTCGCTCAATAGTTCTTCCGCAAGTCCAGCCCCGCGTAGAGGCCGGCGACCTGCTCGGCATAGCCGTTGAACGGCTGCGTCGTCCGCCGGCGCAATTCGCCGATGCGCCGCTCGCTGCCCTGCGACCAGCGCGGGTGATTGACCTCCGGATTCACATTAGCGTAGAAGCCATATTCATTCGAGGCAATCGTGCTCCACATCGTCTTCGGCTGCGTGTCGGTTAACTCGATCTTGACGACCGCCTTGATCGACTTGAACCCGTACTTCCACGGCACGACCAGCCGGATGCCGCCGCCGTTCGCGGCCGGTAGTTCGCCGCCGTACAGGCCGGTCGCCAGCAGCGTCAGGTCGTTCATCGCCTCGTCGATACGCAGCCCTTCCTGGTACGGCCAGGGGTAGAACGGCGAGCGCTGGCCGGGGAAGTCGTCCGGCTTGAAGAGCGTCTCGAAGCGCACATATTTCGCGGCTGCCGTCGGTTCGACCGCCTTCAGCAGCTTCGCGAGCGGGAAGCCGACCCACGGGATGACCATGCTCCACGCTTCGACGCAGCGCAGGCGGTAGATGCGCTCCTCGGGCTGGAAGCGCTTGATCATCTCCTCGACGGCGTACTTGCCCGGCTTGCCTACCAGGCCCGACACCTGCACGTCCCACGGCGACGTCTTGAAGTTGGCGGCGCGCGGCGCAACGCCCTCTTTCTCTTCCGTGAACTCGTAGTAGTTGTTGTAGTGCGTGATGTCCTGGTACGACGTCGCCGGATCGCCCAGTTCGTCCTTGCGCGCGGACGCGCCCGGCTGGGCCGCAGGCGGCGCCGTGGCCGAAGGCGCCGGCTGCGCGTCGTTGCCTGCCAGCGGACCGCACGCCGCAAGTGCCATGCTGCCCGCCACCACGCCGGTGGCCTTGATAAACTCGCGCCGCGAGAGGTACACCGCCTTCGGCGTGACCTCGGATTCCGCGATGCGCGGATAACGGCTCTTCATACAGCTCTCCCTCCCTGGGTGTGTCTAAGCCGGCTCATTCAGCAATGTCACGATGGCGGCTTCCAGTTCATCATACCGCCCCTCGCCGATATGCGTGAATCGAATGCGGCCGTGCTTGTCGATCAGGTACAACGTCGGCCAGAACTGATTGCGATACGCGCGCCACGTCGCACCGTCATTGTCCTGCGCCACCGCATATGGCACGCCCAACCGGGCCACGGCATCCTTCAGATTGCCAAGGTCGGCCTCGTAGCCGAACTCCGGGAAATGGTTGCCGATGATCGTCAGCCCTTGCGGGCCGTACTGCGCATGCCAGCCCCTCAACGAGGGGATCACATTACGGCAGTTGATTCAGCCAAACGTCCACATATCGAGCAGCACGACGCGCCCGCGCAGATCGGCCAGCCGCAGCGGGCGGTCGGTGTTGAGCCAGACCGTGTTGGTCAGCTCCGGCGCCGGGCCGAGATCAACCAGTTGCGCCTTTGGCGCGCCGGCGGCTTGCGGCAACTGCGCAGCCGCCTGCGGAGCGCACGCCGCCAAACATACGAGGGCCAACAGCCAGATAGCATGTCTCATGGTCGCCTCCTGAAAACATACTAACCGGTTGACATTACGAAAGTATTACCCGGCGCTGAATGGCCGCTTACGGCAGCGTAAAGCGGAACGTCGTCCCGGCACCCGGTTCGCTCGCGACGCTGATGTCGCCGCCGTGCGCCTGCACCAGCCCGCGCGCGATCGCCAGCCCCAGCCCGGAACCGCCGGTCGCGCGACTGCGCGACTTCTCGCCGCGGTAGAACTGCTCGAACACGCGCGCCAGATCCTCGGTGCGAATCCCCTCCCCGCTGTCGCTGATGCTCACGCCAACCTGGCCGCCCTCGCGTGCCGCCTGCACGACCACGCGCCCGCCGGCCGGCGTGTGCCGCAGGCCATTGCCGACCAGGTTGCTCAGCACGCGACCAATGCGTGCCGCGTCCATCGTGACCGGATCCACACCGGGCGCGACAGCCCCTTCCAGCACGACGCCCTGGCGAGCCGCCATGGCGGAAAAGCTTTCCAGCGTGTCGGACACCAGGTCGGCGAGCGAATTCGGCGCGCGGTCCAGCCGCAGGCCGCCCGCGTCGATCTGGGCCATCTGGAACAGGTCGTCAATCAGCGCCGACAGCGCGCGCACGTCGCGCTGCGCGCCTGCCAGGTACCGGCGCGCCGTCTGCGGATCGTCCACCACGTCGTCGGCCAGCGCCTCGACAACCGCACGGATCGACGCGAGCGGGGTCTGCAGATCATGGCCCACCCAGGCGATCAGGTCAGCGCGGAGCCGCGCGACCTCCTGCTGGCGCTCGGCCGCTTCCTGCAACTGCGCCGCCATGCGGTTGAAGGCGCGTGCCAGCGATGCCACCTCGTCGGTGCCGTGCGCCTCGACGCGCACGCCGAGCTCGCCCCCGGCCACCGCCTGCGCCGCGGACTCGACCTGCCGGATGCGGTCGGTCACAGCGCTGGATAGAAAATATCCGAGCGCCATCGCCATACCACCGGCAAAGACCAGCAGGATCGTCGCCAGCGCCAGATCATGCGCGCTGGCGAACATCAGGCGCGCAGTCAGCCATACATTGACGAACGTCAGCACGCTGGACAGGGCATGCCCGGCCAGCAGCGCCCATCGCAGCGTCGGCGCGTACGACAGCCAACCCAGCCGGTAGGCCGCAAAAGCCGCCGCGCCGGAAATGATCGCCGTCACGCCCAGGAACGCCGTCATCAGCCCGAGCTCGGCCGGCGGCGGCTGCATGACGAGCGTAAACAGCGCCAGCGCCGCCAGGGTGGCGATCAGGACGCCGGCGGCATAGCGCGCGGCCAGTGGTATGCGAGTGATAGCGCTCATGGTTCGAACTTGTACCCCACGCCCCACACGGTCAGCAGGCGGCGCGGATTGGAGGCGTCGGCCTCGATCTTTTCGCGCAGACGCCGCACGTGCACCGTCACCGTGCCTGGGTCGATGTATTCCGCGCCACCCCACACGCGCTCCAGCAGTTGATCGCGCGTGAACACCTGGCGCGGGTGTCGTGCGAACAGGTAGAGCATGTCAAACTCCCTGGCCGTGAGTATGGCCGGCGCGCCGGCAACCGTGACGCTGCGCGCACGTGGGTCCACGCACAGGTCGCCATGCTGGATGGCGCGCTCGCCGTCGGCGCCCTTGTCTCCGCCGGCGCGGCGCAGCACAGCGCGCACGCGACTGACCAGCTCTTGCGGGCTGAACGGCTTAACCATGTAGTCGTCGGCGCCCATCTCCAGTCCGGCAATGCGGTCAATCTCCTCGCGTCGCGCGGTGAGCATGATGATCGGCACGTCGCTCTGCTCGCGCAGCCAGCGGGTGAGCGTGTAGCCGTCCAGACCCGGCAGCATCAGATCGAGCACGAGCAGAGCGGGCAGGCGCTGCGACAGCCACGTACGCGCCGACAGACCGTCCGCCGCGATGTGAACGGTGTAGCCCGAGCGCCGGAGGTATAAGCCGATCACTTCAGCGATGCTCGGTTCATCTTCAACGACAAGGATTGTTTTCTCGGACATCGTTCGTGCCCCGCCTCACTGAATAATACACCGATTCCGGTCAAACTCATCACTTTGTTAAGAATCTTGTAATACTCCGGCAGGCTGCGCGTAATGAGGATGCGGTAGGATACGCACAGTTATCAATCCACCGTGCCGACGGCTTCCGCAAGTCAGGAACCCGTACCGGCCGCTTTTCAAGGAGCAAACCATGCGCAAAGAGATAGCAACCGTCGTGTTGGGATTAACAATGATACTCGCGGCTTGCGGGCCGACCCCCACACCCGCCGCCATGATGCAAGCCGCGATGCCAACGCCTGACGCAATGATGGCCAAGCCGACGCCCGATGCGATGATGGCCAAGCCGACGCCCGATGCCATGATGGCCAAGCCGACGCCCGACGCCATGATGGCGCGCCCAACACCCGACGCGATGATGGCGCACCCAACACCCGACGCCATGATGGCGCACCCAACACCCGACGCGATGATGGCGCATTCGACCCCGGATGCCATGATGCAAGCCCCGGCCTGGTTTGGCGCATCGCTGACCGATGTGCGCACCGGTCAGACGTTCTCGCTCAACGGCTTCAAAGGCAAGGTGGTGCTGGTCGAAACGATGGCGCAATGGTGTCCGAGTTGCCGCACGCAGCAGACGCAGGTGAAAGACCTGCGCGCGATGTTTGCCGGGCGCGATGATCTGGTGACGATCGCGCTCGACGTGGATCCGAATGAGCAGGCCGCCGACCTGAAGAAATACGTGCAGGCCAACGGCTTCGAAGGGTTCTACGGCATCGCGCCCGCCGCCGTGGCGCGCGAGATCGGCAATCTTTATGGCGCGCAATTCCTGAATCCGCCGTCCACGCCGATCCTGATTGTGGACCGCCACGGCCTGGCGCATCCCCTGCCGTTCGGCATCAAGAGCGCACGCGATCTGGCGAGCGCCATCGAGCCGTACCTCAAGGACGCCATGTAAGGCTGCACGGTTGCGGGCGGACGGCGCTCCAGGGAGCGCCGTCCGCCCCGGGAGGGACAGTTCTATGGAAACGATTCTGACCGCGATCGGCATTGGCCTGTTGGCGACGACCAGCCCGTGCGTGTTCCCGCTCTATCCCGGGTTTCTCGCCTATATCGGTGGGGGGCCAGTGGCGCCGAGCCGCGCCGGGCGCTACACGCTGGGCGTGTTCGTGTTGGCGGGCGTGCTGACCATGATGCTCGCACTGGGTGCGCTAATCGCGGCGCTATCCGTCTCGGTCGGCCGCGCGCTCTCCCTGCTCGTGCCGCTGGCCGACGGCCTGATCGTATTGCTGGGCGTGCTGTTGTTGCTGGGCGCCAACCCGTTCAAGGCGCTGCCGCAGGTACGTGTGCCGGCGCTGTCGCACCCCTTCGCCAACGCATTCGTCTATGGCTTGTTGTATGGACCGATCGCCCTGCCGTGCGCGGGTCCATTGCTGGTCGGCCTCTTCGCGTTTTCGCTGACCGCGACGGAGTTCGTCTCGAAACTGGGAGTCTTTCTGGGCTTCGGGTTCGGCTTCGGCTTGCCGTTGCTGGCGCTTTCGTTTCTGTCCGGCGCCGCCCAGCGCGTCATCACGCGCGCCTTCGCGCGTCATAGCCGGGCGATCAACCGCGCGAGCGGCAGCCTGTTGGTCGGCGTGGGAGCGTACGATCTCTGGTCGAACTGGACGCTGATCAGCGCGTACCTCGCCTGACTTGTGCGCACCGGTTCTTGAAGCGCAATACCGTTTCCCGGAGTAGACCAGGAGCTAGCGCAGCGTGCAGAACCATCGAGCAGGCAGAATGGAAATCGCCACCCGCGCTGTGCCATGCCTGGCGTCCGGCTTTTGCGGGAATGACGTACCGAGACCGTGCCGGTTCATTCTACAAGCCGCGCCAGGGGATGAAGTGGCTCAGCATCGCGCCAGTATGCGCCGTGATGATGGAGACGGATGGCGACTGCGTCAAAGCAAAACCGTATGCACGCGCCCGGGCGCGCCCGGCGGCCCGCAGGCCGCGATGGCCATACTGCCCGCCACGACGCCGGCGGCCATGATGAATGCGCGCCGCGAGAGGTACGCCGCCTTCGGCGTGACCTCGGATTCCGCGATGCGCGGATAGCGATTGTTCATATTTTTCCCTCCCCTGGATATACGCGCAGGCCGCCCTGGTCCATTGCCTCCGGCTGTGGCAGCGTGCTGTTCATCTTACCGCCCTTGCCCGAATTGCGTGAACGGCCGCCGGCAACAAAAAGCCCCGCGTAAGCGCGGGGCGTGTCTGGCTGACCCGCTGCGGGCTACCCGCCCGCGCAGATGCTCATGTTCGGATAGAACTGCTTGCAGATGCGCGGCACCGACGGGCCGAGGATCACCAGGCCCAGCGCCGGCAGCAGCATCAGCACCAGCACCACGCTCATCTTGACCGGCGCGCGCTGCGCCTCTTCCTCGGCGCGCTGGCGCCGCTGAATGCGCATCATGTCGGACTGCACGCGCAGCACCTTGGCGATATTCACACCCAATTGCTCGGCCTGCAGGATGGCCGCCACAAAGCTGGACAACTCCGGCAGGCCGGCGCGCGCCGCCATATCGCGCATCGCTTCGGAGCGCGTCTTGCCGATCTGCACCTCCACCAGCATCTGCGCCAGCCCGCGCGCCATCTCGTCGTCCCGCTCGCGCGCGACGCGCGCCATGGCCGCCTCCAGGCCAAGTCCGGCTTCCACGCTGACCGTGATCAGGTCAATCGCATCCGGCAGCGCGCGGCGAATCAAATGCTGGCGGGCGCGAATGCGGCTGTTCAGCCAGAGCACCGGCGCATAGAATCCCAGGCCAACCACCGCCAGGAAAACCAGGATCTGGTTGGCCAGCGGCAAATTGAGCACCCCGAAAAGCAGTAAGCCGAAGCCGCCGAATAGCGCCGCCAACACGACCCGCATCCCCAGGAAATCGGCCGGCGCCCAGCGAAACGGGTTGCCCGCCATATCGAGCTTGAGCCGGATCGCATCCAGGTTGACCTGCGGCATCAGGCGCAGCAGCAGTCGCGCCAGGTTGCGCAGTCCGGGCCGGATCACACGCTCATACAGCGGCTGGTCCAGATCCACCTCGTCCAGCGAGCGGACGCGGCGCCCGTAGTTTTCGAGGCGCGCCTGCACGCGATCGCGGCGCGTAGTTACCGCCAGGCCCGCGAAGACCAGAAAGATGCCGTAGGCCAGCGACAGCGCGATAATGACAATCTCGGTGGGCATGGGGTTGCGTCAAACCTCGATACTGATAATCCGGCGGATGACCAGCATGGCCGAGCCGACCAGCACCAGCACTGTGAAGAAGATCAGTTGCCCGCACAGCGAGTTGAAGAACTGTCCCATGTACGCGGGGCTGATGACAAAGAGCAGCACGGTCAGCAGGAACGGCATGGCGCCGACAAAATAGCCGGATGCCTGCTGCTGCGTGGTCAGGATGCGCACCTCACCCTTGATGCGGATGCGCTCGCGGATCGTGTGGTTGATCGTGTCGAGAATGAGCGAGAGGTTGCCGCCGACCTCGTGCTGGATCAGCAGCGCGGTGACCAGCAGGTCGAGGTCTTCATTGCGGATGCGATTGCGCATGTTTGAGATCGCCTGATCGAACGCCACGCCAAGGCCGATCTCGCGCACCACCCGGCCGAACTCCTCCGAGATCGGCGGCTGCAGTTCCCGCGACAACAACTCCATGGACTGCAAGAGGCTGTAGCCGGACCGCAGCGAGGTGGACATCAGGCTGATCGCGTCGGGCAGTTGCCCGCTGAAGGCGCTGCGCCGCTGGTACTGGCGGAACACCAGGTACCAGCGCGGGCCCAGGTAGCCCAGGATGGCGCACGGCAGCGCCACATACCACTGCTTGAAGATGAGGAGTCCCAGCGCAAACGCGAGCAGCACGCCGGTGACCATCACGACGATGAACTCGCCGGGCGTCAGCTTCAGGTCGGCCTGCGCCAGCTCCAGCTCCAGCGTGTGGCCGCGACCGCGGCGCGTCAACTGGCGGTCGATGTCGCGCGTCAGGCGCCCGCGCGCGCGCGCGCCGCCCGTCACGTGCCCGCCGACGACGCTGGCGCGCATCGCATAGTGTTCCATGCGGTCGTCCACGTCGTACGGGTTGCGCGATAGCGCGCGCGCCAGCCCGGCAAAGAACAGGACGATCCCCAGCATGGCGAGGCCGCCGACGACCAGCGCCGCAACGGGTAGCCCGCCCATCTAGCGTGCTCCGAACAGCCCGTGCTTCGGCCGGGAACCGGCCGCGCGCAACTCGGGCGCCATGTGCTGCGCCAGGTGTAACACCACCTGGCTGATCGGCGTTTTGGGACTGCTGATGACGAACGGCAGGCCGGACTGCACCGCCTCGACCGCCGTCTTGTCGTCGCGCTCGATCACGGCGACGATCGGCTGGCCGATGGCAGATTCGATCTCCTTGGGCGACACGCGTCCTTTGGGGTTATGCCGGTTCAGCACCAGCATCATCTTATTCGCCGGGTATTTGAGCAGTTCCGCAACCTCCAGGAACAGCCGCATGTTCTTGACGACATGCACCTCGCTGGTGGCGACCAGCACGATCCGGTCGGCATGGTCGAGGATCGTCAGCATCGTCTCGTCGAGCGCGCTGAATGTGTCCACGATCACATAGTCGAACTGGTCGCGCAGCGCGTTCAACACCTGGTCAACGGCATGCGGCGTCAGCGTGTCGGCAAGCTCCGGCGACGCCGGCGCCAGCAGGACCTTAACGCCGCTGTGGTGCGCGGCCAGCACGTCGGGCAACGCCGCCAGGTCCACCTTGCCGTTGGACGAGCAAATATCGGTGATCGTGCGCTGGGAGCGCAGGTTCATGTACACGCCCACGTCGCCGTAGCGCAGGCTGGCATCCATCAGCGCGACCCGTTCGATCCCGCCGGTTTGCAGCGCAATGGCCAGGTTAACCGCCAGCGTGGTGCGCCCGATGCCGCCGTTGGCGCTGTACACGGCAATGATTCGACCGTGCCGCGACGGCGGTGGCGGTGGCGGCGGAGCGATCGCGGCCAGGCGCGGCGCCGAGCCGGGTATCACGCTGCCGGGCGACAGCGGCATAGGGCCAGCCGACGGCGCAGCGTACGCGGTGCGCCGGATCCCTTCCAGCAGTTCTGCCGACTCAAACGGCCGGATGATAAACTCGCGCGCGCCAGCCAGCAGTACGCGCTGCAGATATTCCGCGCTCGCCAGCGACTTGGGAATCACCATCAAGATGCGCGTGGCGGGCAAGCGCTCGGCAATCGCCTGGCTAATCTGCAGACCATCGGCGCCCTGGCCGCCCACCACCGCCACCAGCACGACGTCGGGCATCTTCTGCTCGGCCGCAAACAACGCGTCGTGCAGCGAGGTCGCCGTACCCACAATCTGGATGGTAGACTCAAGGGACAGCAACTGCTCAAGCGCAGACAGCGTGTCCCGCTCGGCGTCGACTAACAGGAGTCGGATCGGTTGCGTTGAGTTCATAAAGAGCTATCGGACCGGTTGACGCTAGCGCGGCTTGCCCAATTGCGCCGCCACAAAACGGACAATGCTCAGCGCGTATTGATAATATTCCCCGGATTGCTCGATCGTCGGCGCCGCTTCAATATCAGCCGGGTAGACCGATTGCGTCGTAAACGGCACGAGCGCCGCCACCGGCCGCTCAAACTGGCGGAACGCCGCATCGACCGAGACACACAGCCCCAGCAGGTAGGTCAGGTTCTGGCGCAGCAAAAAGTGCTTGGCGCTCGCCACCAGATATGCCTTCAGGCTCTTTTCGATCGCCTGCTGGCAATGAAAGGCGTGGATCGCCGTCGGGAAGTCGTCGACGTGCTGCAGAATCTCCGCGGTTCTAAGGTCGGACTGCGCATAGCGCAGCCAGTCTTGAGCATTTTCAGCCACGGGTGCGTCTATCCTTTGTGTAGTGTGATGCAGAGCGTCCGTCGCGGCCGCTCACTTGACGAGCATGCCGTTGAAGCCGAAGCGAATATCCACGTATTCCACGACGATCGGCTGGGTCCGGAAGCGCTGGTGGTCGCCCGCCGCGCGCAGGACGAGATGCAGCCCCGATGACGTCTCGCGCAGGAACTTGAGCGTCAGCGCGTCCTGCGGCGTCAGCAGGAAGGTCACGTACGACTGCGCGCCCGCCTCAGCGCTCGCCGACCAGAGGCCGACCTTGAGCACCTCGACGTCCTGCAGCGCGATCTGGGTGATCTGCCGCCGGGTGACGCCGGTCGTGATGTTGCCGGTCGAGGCGACATCGTAGGACGCCAGCACGTCCACGTGGTCGCCTTCGCGCAGCGCCGATGCTACGCCGCTGACGGCGTCGATCGCGTATGCCATCGCCACCAGGCCGTTCGGGACAATGTATGAGGCCTGGCTGCCGGCGCCGCGGCGCGTCTCCTCGATCTCTTTGTCGATCAGCATGCCGGGCAGGATGACCTGCCCCTCGGCGATCTGCGTCGCCGCCAGCCGGTTGTACGCGTCGACCGGATCGGTCAGCGCGCCGCGCGGCACGGAGGCGGTTGGCCAGTCGGCCAGCCCGATCGTATCGGTTGTCACCGTCGCGCGCGGCGCAATCGCCCGGCGCGCCACGACGACTTTGGTCGTCTGCACTTCCACCTGCGCCCGATTGCGATCGGGGTTGAGAAAGACAAATGACGCGATGAGTGCGAGGCCGCCGAGCAGAATGCCCAGCAGGATCAGAACGCGCCCGCTTCGTTGCATACGATTCTCCGAATGGCCGGCGAAAGTCGCTTGCGCAGCGACGCTGCTGCGCGCCGCCGGCTAGTTGGTCAGATTGACGCTCTTAACGCCCGACACACCACCACAGTTGGTTATACAGATCTCGCCCGGCATGATGTAATGCTGGAAATAGCCCATTACCGTCTTCGGATTGCCGGTCATGTTTACCACGCTTACCACGAGGCGCGCGAAGCCCACGACGTGGTACATCTTATGGCCCTGCTCCGAATTCGCTGTGTCGTAGAATAATACCGTCACCGACATCCCCTGATGCGCTACGATGGCGTCGCGAATGTTCTGCGTATTGCCCAGGCCGGTGTCGCCGTCCAGGCAATCGCCGATGGACAGCATCGTCTTCGATGTCGCCTGATTCTGATCGCACTCGCCGCCTGAATACAGATAGGTCATGTACGGGCTGGCGGACTGACCGTTCAGCCAATTCAGCGTGTCGGTCGAATTGTTGTTGCCGCCATTAAAGTCGACCCACCCGAACGTGCCCGGCTGGTAGTTGGTGCCGTTGTCGTTGAACAGCGTATACACCTGACCATAGGACAATGGCGAGGTGATCGACGGCGTGTGCACAACCATCGGCCACAGCGGCGCATTGGTCATTCCGATCGGCCCGGCGCACGCCGTGGCTTGCGCGGACGTGTTCATCGCGTTGAATCCGACGATGCCCATGAAGTAGGTGCCAAAGGTCACGTAGGTTGTGACCCGCACGCAGTTGTCGCTGGCCGACGGGTTGGTCGTTTTGACATCGTTGTTGCTGGGCAGGAAGACACCTTCCCAGTTGTCGGCGCGATTGCCGAAACCGCCGCCGCCCACCGTGTACGACTGAACCTGTCCTTCGATAATCGAGCGCGCCATCGCGTTACCCAGTGCATACGCGCCTGCCATGGAACCCGAATCGGCGGCGTTCTGCATCATGCGCCGCCGCTCGAAAACCTGCGCACCATCCAGCGCCAGACCCACGAACGCGACCAGCGCAACCGCCATCAGCGCCACCAGCACAACGGCTTGCCCGCGCCGGCGACGGTCCTTCAAATGTAGGCCGTTCATGGGACCATCTCCTTCTGCATCAGACCGCTCCCCCTTAGGCCTCGAAAGCCCTGGGACCTTCCGCCCTCACCGTTAATTGCACGTGCTATTATTGTTCGTACGGCCAATCCGCATGGTCGCCGTCGCCGCCAGCGGCAAACTCGGAATAAACGACACGATCGGCGAGAACGTGTAACTGGTGCCCACCTGGATCCGATTGCCAAACGAGCAGTAGCTGCTGCCGGTGGCGCCGGCATCGTTCAAGCAGGTGACCGTAACGTCGCTGGATGTCATACCCACCGCGACGACGCGCTGCAAAGCGACCTGCGTGACGCATGCCGTATTCTGGTTAACTATCCCGTAGCGCGCGCCTTCTTCCGCCGCGCTCAGGACGGTGTTGTAATAGAAATAGGCGCGCGAGAACTCCAGAATGCCGAACACGATCAGAAACAGCAGGGAAGCGATCGCTGCAAACTCAACCAGCGATTGCCCGGCCTGCCGCATGCGCGCGACAATGCTCATCACCTAATTCCCGGTCGTCAAAACCATCATGTCAGCCTGCCCCATCAGCGGAATCGTCGAGAAGCCGATGATGCCGGCGAAATACGGGGTCAGACTGTAGGCGACCGCGACGCGCACCGGGCAACCTGCGGCGGCAGAGCCGCCGGCGCACGTGATTGTTCCGCTGAGCGCTGGATAGCTGACCGTCACATCGCCGCACGCCACCGTCAGTGTGCCGGACAGCGATTCCTGCACACGCGAGCAGACCGTCGCCGACGTTCCATCCGGCAGCGCAGCATAATATGCGCCCTCGCGCGCCGCGTTGGTCAGCGCGATGTAGATACGAAACGCGTTGGCGAAGTCAACCACGCCGGCCAGCAGGAGGATGAGGAACGGCAACACGAGCGCGAACTCGATCACGCTCTGCGCCCGGCTGTTTTTGCGGTGCAATACTCCGACCATATCACCCCATACTCCCTTAACCATATTATAACATTATAACGGCATAGCGGGAGCGCAACAATAGCCCATACGGCACAAAAGTCGCTGAACTGTGCCATCCGGCCAGCCGGCCAGCGCGGTGCCGTCAGGCTCTGCCGGGGTGGAAGGCGCCAATCCCCTCGCCTGCGACGCCGTTGGGTGAGCCTGCCGAACCCCGTCGCGGGAGAGGGTTTGGGAGCGGGCCAATCCGACTCTGAAAAGACCCAGACCCGATAAGCAGGGTGCATTTCACTTCTGGGGCGGCTAATGGGCCAACAAGCCGTCATGCCGTTGCCCGCTGGCCCCTTGCCAGCGGGCGCTTGACGGTCAGCGGCGAGAAGCCGCTGACCAGCGCGGGCATCCAGAGGTGTTGCCCCTGGACTCCCGCTTTCGCGGGAGTGACGATGTGGAGGGCTGACTGGTTATGCGCCGAATCTCGCCCCTAATCTGAAATACACCCGATAAGAACATTTGTTTCATTGGTGGTTCATCCTGTGGTATTATAATGATGCCATGCCCCAGCCGATCCATTTTGAGAAAGGCGCGACGCAGACCGTCGCCTTTGTGCCCGGCGCCGACGCGACCGCCATCGCCGAGACGATGGTCGCCTTCGCCAATGCCGAGGGCGGCAGCCTGTTCATCGGCATGAGCGCCGACGGCCGCATCCACGACCTGTCCGGCGAGGATGTCGACGCCTCCGTCACGCGCGCGCAGTCGCTCTGCCGCCCGCCGGTGCGCTCCGAGTGGCAGCGCGTCGAGACGCCGGCCGGCTTCGCCATCGGCATCACCATCGCGCGCAGCCCCGAATTGCACTCGCTGGCCGACGGCCGCGTGCTGATCCGCGCCGGCGCGGAGAACCGGCCGCTGGCCGGCTCCGAGATCCGCCAACTGGCGGCGACCAAGGGCAGCGGCGATTTCGAAGCGGAACTGGTGCCTGCCGCGCGCCGCGCCGATCTCAGCGACGCCCTCATCAAGGAGTACATCGCCAAGCGCGAGGAGAAGCAGCGCCGTCGCTTTGCCCAGCCCGCCGACGAGATCCTGCGCGACGCCGCGTTCACCGACGAGCACGGCAACCCGACCGTGGCCGGATTGCTGCTGCTCGGGCACAACCCGCAAGCGCTCCTGCCGCAGAGCGGGCTCGTCTTCGTGCGCTTCCCCGGCACCCAGCCGACCTCCGGCGAGAAAGCCGGTTACGGCCGCCGCGAGGAGATCGGCGGCCCCCTGCCGCGCCTGACCGAAGAGGCGTGGGACTTGATTCACCAGGAGATGCGCGTCGGCGCCGTCGTCACCGGCCTGCGCCGGCAGGAGACGACCGAGTACCCGCCGTTCGCCGTGCGCGAGGCGCTGATCAACGCCGTGGCGCACCGCGACTACCGGCTGGGCGGTCGGCGCATCGAGGTGCGCATGTTCGACGACCGGCTGGAGATCATCAGCCCCGGCGGGCTGGCCGGCTACATCACCGTGGACAACATTGTCGAGGAGCACTTCTCGCGCAACCCGCGCATCGTGCACGGCCTGTTCCAGTGGGGCTACATCGAGGAGCTCGGGCTCGGCGTGGACAAGATGATCGACGACATGCTGGCCGCCGGGCACCCGCCGCCCAAGTTCAAGCCCGCGCCGTACTCGTTCACCGTGATCCTGTCGAACCAGAAACAGCGCGCGCCGATGCCGACCTGGCAGAAGAACATCAGCGAGCGCCAGAAGCGCGCCGTGCAGTACGTGCAGGAGAACGGGCGCATCACCAATCGCGAGTACCAGCAACTGTGCCCCGACGTCAGCGCCGAGACGCTGCGCATCGATCTGGCCGACCTGGTCGACAAGGGCCTGCTGATCCGCATCGGCGACAAGAAGGGCACCTATTACATGCTGAAATGATGCGGGTGCGTAGGGGCGCGTTGCACGCGTCCCGCAACGGGGCACATGCAATGTGCCCCTACGTTATCCGCAGGTGGCAGATGTCGTTCTGCGAAACGATCATCCGCTGCCCGCCCAGCACCTCCGCCGCATAGACTCATCCACGAAGGGACACGAAGGAACACCAAGAACACCTTTATCCGCGAATAACGCGAATGAACGCGAATAGAGCCCACAAACTCCAGAACTGATTGGCCTCGATTCGCGTTATTCGCGGATCGCTTTTTATTTGTGTTCCTTCGTGGACGGTGTGTTAGATCATCGCGCGCGCGCGGCGGGCGAGGGCCGGCACGCCGGTATCCAGCATCGCGAAGAACGGGTCGTCGGTCGTGCCGAGCTGATGGCGCTTATAGCTGCCTTCCAGCAGGATCGCCAGCTTCCAGATCGCCAGCACGATGTAGAAATTGAGGTTGGCGACCTTGCGGCCGCTCAGTTCCTCGTAGCGCGCGGCGACCTCCGCGCGGCCCGGGAAGCCGCCCGAGGCCGTTACATCGCCCATGTCGTCGGGCAGCGGCGTTGTTGGCGCCTCGCCCGGCTCGCGCCAGAACGACAGCAGGTAGCCCAGGTCGGCCAGCGGATCGCCGAGCGTGGACATCTCCCAGTCGAGCACCGCCAGCAGCTTGACCGGCGGCCGGCTGGCGTAGATCGCGTTGTCGAGCCGGAAGTCGCCGTGCACGATCGTCGCGGCAGGCGATTCCGGGATGTGGCCTTGCAGCCACGCGCTCACGGCGTCGAGGTCGGGCAGGTCGCGGGTACGCGCGCCGTCCAGTTGGCCGACCCAGCGCTTGACCTGCCGCGCGATGTAGCCATCGGGCTTGCCCAGCGTGCCGAGGCCGGCCGCCGTGTAGTCCACCGTGTGCAGGGCAACCAGCGCGCGAATCAACTCATCGGCGAGCGCGGCGCGTTCCGCCGGGCCGCTCAGAGCTGCCGGCAGCTTGTTGCGCACGACCGCGCCCTCGATGCGCTGCATCAGGTAGAACGGCGCGCCGATGACCGCCGTGTCTTCGCACAACAGGATCGGTTGCGGGACCGGAAAGTGCGCCGCCGTCAGCCCCGCGATGACGCGGTACTCGCGCGCCACGTCGTGCGCGGTCGGCAGGTACGGCGGGCGCGGCGGGCGGCGCAGGACGTACT
The DNA here is from genome assembly GCA_016235055.1 of Chloroflexota bacterium. Lineage (NCBI taxonomy): Bacteria > Bacillati > Chloroflexota > Chloroflexota bacterium. The sequence continues at coordinate 92,821 of JACRMK010000046.1, forward strand.
GCTCCGCGCCGCGCGAGACGAAGAACGTCAGGTTCGAGTGTCCCGCATCGATCCGTTCCGCGCGGACCGGCGCCTCGCTCGGCGACAGCGCGCGGTCGAGGTACGCTTGCAGGTTCGCTTCATCCACGAGCGGGGGCAGGGTCATGGCTGGTCATCCTCACAACACAATGGGTCGATGCGGACGCAAGCCATTATAGCACGGCCGAATGAGCGCGGCGCTAGTTTGCTTCTGCGCGTTATCGCGGTTGCAGCTGGAGTAGATGGATGGTTTGCCGGCACGGAAGGTCATGGGGCAGGTCGAATTGCACTCCCTTTGATCCCAGATGAGGTTTGCTGGTCCGGGCTACTGCGCTTGCTTCATGGATTGAGGGCGCATATAATCCCATTGACCCCGACGGTTTACGAGCATCGTTGGTGGTAGCTGCGGGACGGATGACCTGCGCACCAGGCATAGTGGCCGGTTCGCAAAAGGAGACGCGACTCCATGAACATAACGGCGCAAGGAAGCCGCACGGCGTCAACACGTGGACGGTCCGATCTGAACCGATTCAGACGAATCCTGAAGCGGCACATGCCTGATTTGGAGAACCGCTACAACGTCCGGTCGCTAGGCATCTTCGGATCGTATGTTAGGGGCGAACAGCGGAAGCGTAGTGATCTGGACGTGCTGGTCGAATTCGCCAAATCGCCCGACCTGTTCGAGTTCACGGCATTGGCCGACGACCTCGAGCACCTGTTGGGCGTTAAGGTGGATTTGGTCAGCCGGAACGGCCTGCAAGGCCGCTTGGCAGAGCGCATCTTAAGCGAGGTTGTGCCGGTATGAGTGCCGCGCGCCGCCATCTCGACTACCTGCGGGACATCGCCGACATGATGGGCACCGTTGTCGAGTTGACCGATGCGATGACGTTTGAGCAGTTTGCGACTGACAAACGCACGGCTTTGGCCGTCAGAAAGGCAATCGAGATCATCGGCGAAGCCGCCAAGCATCTGCCACCGTCCTTCCGCGATCGGCACGATGCAATCCCCTGGAAACAAATGGCTGGCATGCGCGATCGGTTAATCCACGCTTACTGGGGCATCAACATTGACATTTTGTGGGCAACGGCAACCGAAGTGATTCCCAGCCTGCGCCCGCGCATCGCACTAGTCCTGGAACAGGAGCTGGCACGCGAACAGCGCGCGCGGCCGGCGCCAGATGATACGTGAGTCACATCCGTTCCAGCCGGTCTTATTTATCTCGCCTCGCTTGACTTTCCCCCGCCAAATCGAGTACGCTTGCAACGCAACACCGTCCACAACCATGACCTGGTAAGGAGGCATCCCATGACCACGTTGTATGCCGAGAAGCAGGCTGCGTTCGATTGGATCGAAGCCAACCGAGCGCGCCTTTCCGGCTTCTGCGAGCAGATCTGGAACTATGCGGAGACGGCGTTCCGCGAGTACAAGTCCGCGCGCGCGTATTGCGATCTGCTGCGCGCCGAAGGGTTCACCGTCGAGGAAGGCTCCGCCGAGATGCCGACGGCGTTCGTCGCGACGTACGGCAACGGCGGGCCGGTGCTGGCGACGTTCTCCGAATACGACGCCGTGCCGGAGAACTCGCAGGAGCGCGTGCCGTACCCGTCGCCGCGCGCCGGCCTGAACCGCTGGGCGGCCGGGCACACCGACCCGCACTCGTCGCTCGGCACGAGCGCGCTGATCGGTGCGCTGGCCGCCAAGGCGATGATGGTCAAATACGGGCTGCACGGCACGCTCAAGCTGTTCGGCGAGCCGGCGGAGAAGGTCTGCGGTTCCAAGCCGGTACACGCCGCCAAGGGGTATTACGACGGGCTCGACGCGGCGGTCGTCTATCACCCCAATGCCAGCAACTCCGTAGTGTGGGAAACACACAGCGGCTCGTACTGGAGCGCGGCGTTCGTCTTTGAGTGCATCGATCCGGAGGAGTGGATCGACCAGCGCCTGCTGCCGAACACGAGCACCTCGCACGCGGCGGCGCGCTGTCCGGCGGCGATCGACGCGCTGTGCCTGATGTATACGCTGACCAAGTACAGCAAGGAGGCGATGTTCCCGCACACCGGCACCTGGACGCTCAACGAGAACATCATGGTTGGCGGGCAGTGCACCTCGGACAACCTGCCGCCGCGCCTGGCGGTCATCCAGTACTCGTGGCGCTCGCCGACGCTCGACATCCAGGAGCGCGTATTCCAGGTGCTGGCGCAGAACGCGCGGCAGGTCGCCGGCGCGACCGGCTGCGTCGCCTCGGTGCGCTGGATCACGAAGACGCGCGTCGGCCTGCCGAACCTGGCGATCTCCGACCTGGCCTACCGCAACCTGGAACTGGTCGGCGCGCCCCAGTTTGGAGACGAGGCGCGCACCTTCGCCCGCGCGATCCAGAAGAATCTCGGCTTCGAGCCGATGGACGACCCGTTCATTGCCGACAACCAGACGCTGACGCCGCCGCCCGAACTGGAAGCGCGCGTGCGCCAGGGCCTGCCGCCGTGGCAGCTCAACTTCACGTCGGATGATTATGTGGAATACACCTGGCACGCGCCGACCGTGCGGCTCTACACGGCGCGGCCGCGCCTGAAGGCGCCCAAGCCCGGTTACACGTACCCGGCATGGGTGAACAACGCGATGGGCGGCGTGCCGGCCTGCATCGATCCCGGCATGTTCGTCGCGGGCAAGACGATCGCCGCGACGATGCTCGATCTGCTCAAGTCCCCGGACGAGCTCGCCAAAGCGCAAGCCGAGTTCCGCGAGCGGACGGGTGGCGGCGTGGGCGGCAGCCAGTGGGTCGCGCCGCTGTTGGCGCGCGATTTCCCGCCGCCGGTCGAATTACGCTGGCCGGAGTACGTGCAGACGCCGCGCGGCGAGGAGTGGTGGGTGCCGACGGTGACGCACGAATCGGCCTACGTGAAGCTGTAGCCAAACGCGACGCACAAACGGAAGCGGGACAGGCATGATGCCTGTCCCGCTTTTTTGTTGTGCGTGCTATCCCTCAGCGCGCCCGGCTGGACGAAACTGGCTTGAATCCCCGTTTGCGGCAATCCGCACGAGGAATGTCAAACAGCATCAGTACGGAGAAAATGGGGGTACGACGGCGTGTGCCCATTGCCAACGCAGTGGGCAACAAGTCAAGGACGGAATCAATGCGTTTGGCAGCCTGCAGTATCGATGCAAAGGCTGTTGCCCTTCTGAACTTTTTCACTTAACACGGTAGCAATTGTCATCTTCCAAGCAATTCTGCATTCGACTGGAATAGAGGAATCTGTGTACTTTCAGTATCATCGCAGTCCGGTGAGAACTTGTATTTCACGTTGAAACTCATTTCTGAATAGCTGTAGGCTTGATACCCTTTAAAATGGGAATTGGAAAGCTGGGTAAAGCGATTCTCAATAGGTTTCCATACGGCGGTGCTCCAATATGAAACCGGATATCGTATGCACGACCTCTCGTGAGCCCCACCATCTTGAACATCCAAATCGACAAAAACCAAGAATCGATCTGAACCGAACTTCACATACTCGACCAAGTAGTAGCCCTTGCCATGATACCAAACGTCTCGCCTGACCCCGACGTTTATCGAACCAAGCGCTTGTGCCTTGGTGATAAACGCCGCGACCCCTGAGGCATCTTGCACGGCCGCAGTCGCCCAGAAGGTATTTTCGCGTTGAGCTTTACGCTGTGACTCAATTGTGCTGACAGCTCGATCATCAAGTGTACCATATGAAATCGCATTCGACGCGCCTTGGTAAACTGCGACGACGGCAGAGAATCCGACGAGGATGATCAGGAGGCCGATTAATCCCCTCAGCAAATTGCCAAAACATCCCGACTCGATCAAAATACCCAAGCCAACAGCTCGAAAGAAGTTATCGCTCATATTCCGCCTGCGTCTTTCTCTTCGGTGACAACTGGAGGAAAACAGCGCTTTGCACTAGAAAGCATGTCTCGCCGTGTGTACCGCATGTATCCAATCTTCAAGTATATGCACTTTGCATTGTGGCGACCATCATGATAGCGGTGTGAGTTTCCAGGCTTGGGCAATGGCGAACGAAGATGGAAATAGCATCGAACTTCGCTCGCGTATTTTCTTCTGAACTCAGCCCACGGTTGGTTTGTCCCATAAACACAGTCATTATACAACTTTGTGCTGCGTTTCTGGTTTATCGGCAATGGGTGTAGCAACGACATACACTTGATTCCATCGATACCGTGCGGTTTGCTCTGGCCGGAATACGTGCAGACGCCGCGCGGCGAGGAGTGGTGGGTGCCGACGGTGACGCACGAATCGGCCTACGTGAAGCTGTAGCCAAACGCGACGCACAAACGGAAGCGGGACAGGCATCATGCCTGTCCCGCTTCATTTTCACTCGGGCGCGGTATTCTGTTCGGACCCTATCTGGCTGCGTCGGGATCGCGTAGGGGCGCACCGACGTGTGCGCCCGCCTGGCACGCTGCGGGCCGACACGCAGGTCGGCCCCTACCACCGGCGCTTTGCGGGTGGCTTTGCCCAATTCGCACGCATGTTCTAAGTTTGTGCTATAATAGCGACGGGCACAGAACATTAGTTCTCACTACCGCTATAGGAGAATCGCGATGATCACCGGACCGCAATCCCAACTGCTCTTCATCGGCGTGTTTGCCGTGCTGTTCGCCTTTTGCCTCGCGTTCGCGTGGCTGTTTGCCACCGTGGCCGCCAGGATCGGCATGCCCAATGACGACGAGCTCGACGAACTAGCGGAGGCCGTGCTGAATGGCACGCCGGTCCGCGCGCCGCGCGTCGCCGAGTGACCAGCTCGTGCGGTTGTAACAAAAGACCCGAAGGGTTTGCAAACCCTTCGGGTCTATTTCGCTGCGCCCGCGACGGCGCTTACGCCGGTCGCCAGCAGAGGTCCGGCTTGCGCGCTGCCGTCGCCTCGTCCAGCCGCGAGACCGGCGTGGTGTGCGGCGCAGAGCGCACGAGCTCGGGGTTCTCCTCGGCCTCGCGCGCGATCTGCAGCATCACCTCGCAGAAGCGGTCGATCGTCTCCTTGCTCTCCGTCTCGGTCGGCTCGACCATCAGCGCTTCCTCGACGACCAGCGGGAAGTAGACCGTCGGCGGGTGAATGCCGAAGTCGATCAGCCGCTTGGCGATGTCGAGCGTGCGCACGTTGTTCTTCGCCTGGCGCTTGCCGGAAAAGACGACCTCGTGGTAGCAGGTGCGGTCGAACGGCAGGTCGTACGCGCCCTTGAGGCGCTCCTTGATGTAGTTCGCGTTCAGCACGGCGATCTGGCTCACCTCGCGCAGGCCGTCCTCGCCGTGTGAGCGGATGTACGCGTAGCCGCGCACCAGGTTGGCGAAGTTGCCGTGGAACGCGCGCACCCGGCCGATCGACAGCGGCCGGTCGTTGTCGAGCGTGTAGCGGCCATCCTTGAATGCGACGACCGGCGCCGGCAGGAACGGCGCCAGCGCCTTGGAAACGCTTGTGCCGCACGCGCCCGGCCCGCCGCCGCCGTGCGGCACGCCGAACGTCTTGTGCAGGTTGTAGTGCAGGATGTCGAAGCCGACCTCGCCCGGCTTGCAGATGCCGAGCAGGGCGTTCATGTTCGCGCCGTCGCCGTACACCAGGCCGCCCGCCGCGTGCACCAGTCGATTGATCTGCTCGATGTGCTGGTCGAAAAGGCCAACCGTCGACGGATTGGTGATCATCATGCCCGCGACCGTGTCGTCGAGCAGCGCCTTCAGCGCGTCCACGTCCACGTTGCCGTGGGCGTCCGCCTTGACGGTGACGACGCTGTAGCCGACCATCGCGGCGGTCGCCGGGTTGGTGCCGTGCGAGCTATCCGGCACGATAATTTTGGTGCGCTTCGTGTCGCCGCGCGACTTGTGATAGCCGTGGATCATCAGCACGCCGGTCAGTTCGCCGTGCGCGCCTGCCGCCGGCTGCAGCGTCGCGCCCGCGTGCCCTGCGATCTCGGCGAGCTGCTCCTGCAGTTCGTACATCATGCGCAGCGCGCCCTGCACGGTGCTCTCAGCCTGGTACGGGTGAATGCGCGCAAAGCCCGCCTGCCCGGCGATGACGTCGTTGATCTTCGGGTTGTACTTCATCGTGCACGAGCCGAGCGGATAGAACACGGTATCCACGCTGAAGTTCTTGGTGGACAGGTGCGTGAAGTGGCGCACCACATCGATTTCGCTCACCTCCGGCAGCGGCAGCTCGGCGCGCACGAAACCGGCGGGCAGCGGCGTTTCCGGCACGTCGAGCGCCGGCAGGTGCACGCCCGTGCGGCCGGGCGACGACAGTTCGAAAATCAGCGGTTCGTTCATCGAAGGCTCCTCAAAAGGGATCGCTATGTAGGCAATCGACGTAGGGGCAACGCTTGCCGTTGCCCGGCGCGGTTGCCCGCTTGCCGTTGCCGCGCATCGGGCGCGTGCAACGCGCCCCTACGCCGCCAGCACGCGCAGGGCCGCCGCGGCGCTGGCGCCGGGCTCCACGTCGTGCTCCAGGGCGCGCAGCGCCGTCTCGATCGCGCCGAGCGTGGCGAGCACGTCGCTCGCGGTCACGGTGCCCATGTGCCCGACGCGGAAGTACGGCGCGACCGGCGGCGTGAAGAAGCCAATGGCAATCGTCACACCCTGCGCCTTGACGCGCGGGATCAGCGCCCCGTCCACACCCGGCGGGTAGTACGTGCAGGTCAGCGTCGGCGCGGCGACTTCCGGGCGCACCGGCACCGGCTTGAGGCCCATCGCCTCGATGCCGGCCTTGTACGCGCGGCTCAGGAGCGCGTGGCGCTGGATGCGTTTCTCCAGTCCCTCGCGCTTGATCAGGTTGAGCGCCTCGCGCAGAGCGTAATACATGTTGATCGGCGGCGTGTGCAGGAACCCGGCCCCCCGCCGCGCAGTGAGATTGTCCACCAGCACCAGCCACGACTTGAGGTCGAGATAGAAGCTCGGCGTCCGGGTCTTGCGCGCCGTCGCCACGGCGATCGCGCGCGCGCCGGCCCAGGCGATGCCCATGCCCGGCGGCATGCCGAGCGCCTTTTGCGAGCCGGTCATGTATACGTCGACGCCCCAGGCGTCGCACTGCACGTCCATGCCGCCCGCCGCGCAGACGCCGTCCACCATCAGCAGCGCGCCATAGCGGTGCGCCAGTTGCGCCAGCGCCGGGATGTCGTTCATCACGCCGGTCGAGGTGTCCACGTGCGTGACCTCAAGCAACTTATAACCGCCCTGCTTGAGCGCCGCCTCGACCTGATCCAGCGGCACGGTGTCACCCGGCGCGGAGTGCAAGACGGTCAGGTCCGCCCCCTGGCAGGCGGCGATCTGCTGGAAGTGCACGCCGAAGTACCCGACGACCAGCACGAGCACCTTGTCGCCGGGCTCGATCCAGTTGACCGCGGCCCATTCGAGCGCCAGCGTGCCGGAGCCGGCGAAGGCGAACGACTTGCCGTTCGGGCCGCCCAGCAGCCAGCGCAAGTCTTCGAGGCTGCTGCCGGCGATCTCGACAAACTCCGGCGAGTTATATGCAACCACGGGCGCGGAGATGGCGCGCAGCACGGCCGGATCGACCATCGTCGGGCCGGGAATCATCAGCAGATCACGTTCGGGCATTTTAGTTCCTAGTTGTTAGTTGCTAGTCGCTAGTCGCTACTTGCTAGTCGCTCTTCAGCGCCGCCACTAGCTTGTCGATGTCGGACTTGGTGTGCAGTTCGGTCACGCACAGCAGCAGCGTGTTCGCCGCAGCGGGGTACGCCTTGCCAAGATCGTAGCCGCCGACGATGCCCTGCTTGAGCAGCGCCGCGTTGATCTGCGCGGGCGGCTTCGGCGTGCGCACGGCGAACTCCTTGAAGAACGGCGCGCCGTTGGCCGGCGAATAGCCCGGCAGCTTCGCGATCTCGGCCGCCGCGTAGTGCGCTTTGTGGTAGCACAGCTCGGCGATCCGCTTCAGCCCGTTCTTGCCGACCAGCGAGAGATAGACCGTCGCCGCCAGCGCCATCAGCGCTTCGTTCGTGCAGATGTTGGAGGTCGCCTTCTCGCGGCGGATGTGCTGCTCGCGCGCCTGCAGGGTCAGCACGAAGCCGCGCCGCCCTTGCGAGTCGACCGTCTTGCCGACCAGGCGGCCTGGCATCTGGCGCATGTGCTCCTTGCGGCAGGCGAACATGCCGAGGTATGGTCCGCCGAAGTTGAGGCCCCAGCCCATCGCCTGCCCGTCGCCCACGACGATGTCGGCGCCGAAGTCGCCCGGCGTCTTGAGCAGGCCGAGCGCCATCGGATCGACCACGGCGATCAGCAGCGCGCCCTTCGCGTGGGCGATCTCGCCGGCCGCGCCGAGGTCCTCGATCGCGCCGAAGAAGTTCGGATACTGCACGACGACGCACGCCGTCTGGTCGTCCACCGCCGCGCGCAGCGCGTCCATGTCGCTCAGGCCGCCCTTCGCCGCCGTCGTCACGATCGGCAGGTCGAGCCCCTGCGTGAACGTCTTGACCACGTCGCGGTACTCGGGGTGCACGAGCGACGAGAGCACGATTTTGTCGCGGTGCGTCAGCCGCGCGGCCATCAGCGCGGCCTCGGCGGTCGCCGTCGAGCCGTCGTACATCGAGGCATTGGCCGCGTCCATGCCGGTCAACTGGCAGACGAGCGACTGGTATTCGTAGATCGCCGTCAGCGTGCCCTGCGAGACTTCCGGCTGGTACGGCGTGTACGCCGTGTAGAACTCGCTGCGCAGGATGATGTGGTTGATCGCCGCCGGGATGTAGTGCTGGTATGCTCCCGCGCCCAGGAAGTTCAGCGCGTGGCTGGTGTCGAGGTTCTGCTCGGCCAGTTCCTGGAAGTAGCGCGCCAGTTCGATCTCGGAGAGCGCGGGCGGCAGATTCAGTTTCGGGAACCGTTTGTCGGCCGGCACATCGCTGAACAGGTCTTCGATGCGCTTCGCGCCGATCACGTCCAGCATGGCGGCGCGATCGGCTTCGGTGTTCGGAATGTAAGTCATGCAAGCTCCAGTGACGATAGCTGTTTCATATCACGCATGTCGTGTCGTGTGAGAATATCCATACCGCGCGCGGTATGCGCTGCCGCAGAGACTGTCATCCTGAGCGCGGAGGCAAGACCATGGACCTTGTGCATGCCGCGCGCGCGAAGGATCTAAAATCTGCCACACCCGCTGCCGGTGACTTGGTACCGCGCCGAAGTTTCTGAGCACCCGAAGGCCAAGCCCTCTGATCTTGCATACGCTTCGCGCACGAGGCGGGCTGTCGGATGGGTACTCTGGCTTTCGCGCTTCATCCTGTGCCCGCCGCCCTGCGGCGGACGGCGGCGAAGCCGCCGCGCGCAGGACATACATGACCGTTTGACGACGGCGCGCTTCACAAAGAACAGCGTGAGGGCGTTCAACTGAACGCCCAATACGCTAGTAAAGCGTTTTGAAGAATAATCAGGCAGGCGACGCCATCCGTGCGCTAACGTAGGGACAGGTCTTTGACCTGTCCGGCGGGTCACAGACCCGCCGCTACACCGGTTGTGCGCGGGAGCGGACGTGCTCAACGTTTCTGAAAACCGCCTTACAGTGTGGCGATATAGGCGTCGTAGTCGGCGGCGCTCAACAGGCTGGCGACTTCGCCGGGATTGGCCAGCTTGACTTTGAGCATCCAGGCCGCACCGTACGGGTCGCTGTTGACCAACTCGGGCTTGTCGGCCAGCGCCGCGTTGACCTCGACGATCTCGCCGGTCACGGGCGAGAACAGGTCGGAGGCCGCCTTGACCGACTCGACGACGCCGAACGGCTTGGCCGCTTCGACCTGCTTGCCGGCCGCGCCCGCGTCCACGTAGACCACGTCGCCGAGCGAGTGCTGGGCGTAGTCCGTGATGCCGACGATGCCGGTGCCGCCGTCGACCTTCAGCCATTCATGATCTTTGGTGTATTTCAGTTCGCTGGGAGATGCCATCGGTTTGCTCCTGGTGATATGATCGGGTTATGTCTGGCACGGCTTCAAGAGGCTCTCGTCCTATTTGTCATGTTGAGCGCGAAGGCAAGACTGTAGCCCTGGAATCTCGTCACTCGCGCGAAACATCTGAACTGCTGCACTTTAGATGCTTCGCGCGCGCGGCGCGCATTAGGCCGCATGCCCGGCCTTCGCGCTTCATCCTGTGCCCGCGCCTGCGGCGCGGAGCGGGGCGAAGCCCCGCTGCACAGGACATGCATGACAACTGAAGACGTAACCCGCTTAAATCCGTACTACGATTTCTTGCGCGAGTAGAACGGCGTCTTGACGACCTTCGCCTTCAACGGCTTCTCGCGGACGACGACCTCGACTTCCGTGTCCGGCTTGGCCAGCGCGACCGGCAGATAGCACATGCCGATGTTCTGCCCGGTCGTGATCGACGGGCCGCCGCTGGTCAGCACGCCGACCGCCTGCCCGCCGGCGCGCACCGCGCACTCCGCGCGCGCGATGCCGCGATCCACCAGCGCCACGCCGACCAGCTTGCGCTTGAGCCCGTCGACCAGCGACTGCGCCAGCACCGGCTGGCCGATGAACGGCTTGTCCATCTTGATGAAGCGTTTGAGGTTCGCTTCGAGCGGGTTGGTGTCGTCGGTCAGTTCGTGGCCGTAGAGCGGCATGCCCGCCTCCAGCCGCAGCGTGTCGCGCGCGCCGAGCCCGCACGGCGTCGCACCCGCCTCCATCAGCTTCGCCCACAGGTCGGCCGCGCCGTTGCTGGCGACCGCGATCTCGACGCCGTCCTCGCCGGTGTAGCCGGTGCGCGCCACGAGGGCGCGGTAGCCGGCGACGGTGGCATCGGCGGCGTGATAGTACGGGATGCGCGCAAAGTCCAGGTCGGTGAAGCGGCGCAGGATATCCATCGCCTGCGGCCCTTGCAGGGCGATCAGCGCCCAGGCGTCCGACTCGTCGGTCAGCGTCGCGCCGACCAGCTTGTGCGTCATCAGCCAGTCCCAGTCTTTCTGGCGGTTGCCGGCGTTGACGACGATCCAGAAGAACTCCTCGCCGCGCCGGTAGACGATCACGTCGTCGACCACGCCGCCGCGCTCGTTGCACAGCAGGCCATAGTGCGCCTGGCCGATCTTCAGCGCGCTGGCGTCGTTGCTGTGCACGCGCTGCAGGAACGCGACCGCCGCGGGGCCGCGCACCTCATACCGTCCCATGTGCGACACGTCGAAGATACCGGCGCGCTCGCGCACCGCTTTGTGCTCGGCGATATCGCCGCTGTAGCGCACGGGCATCTCCCAGCCGCTGAACGGCACCATCGTCGCGCCCAGTTGGCGGTGCACGGAGTACAAAACGGTCTTCTTCAGTTCGTTGCTCATCGATCCTCCGTCCGGCACAATTCACGCCGCAGTGCATGGCACGCGGCGTGACTGATTGTAGCACAAGCGGCGCATGACATCAACGCGCGGTTTGCCTGATTTTGACTGAAGAATGAGCCGCCGCACCAAACGTCGATGCGGCGGCTATCTGACAAGCGCGGGAGATGAGTATCAACCCTTCTGAAAACAAGGGAGATACGGGCACGCCTTGTATACCTCCACGGAATATGGGCCATTCAATCTTCTGCTCGACATGCTGAATCTACATGCCATCGTCCAAAAGGTCGCGGTCACGCTTCAATTCTGCCACTTTTGTTCTGGCAGCGCGGTCATTCCGTGCAATGATCAGGGCCTTTGCGTCTCTATCAGCCGTAGCTTCAAAGAGATTTTTTTCGTACTCTTGTTGGATCGCCGCCATGTTCACCTCGTATGCCTTCAAGACTTTGGCTCGACGATTGGCTCGCTGCTCCATCATCATAGAGACTATTAGGTCAAGCTTGTTTTCATTGGAAGGTTCCGCTTGCTTGCCCTGAACACGCATTCCAAATATCTGCCACATTTGGTTGACACCTTTACTGTTTTCAATCGAGGCAGTCAGGTGCCGACTGAGTGCTTCTATTTGCTGTGATAGCTCCCAAGCTCTCATGCGGCCGTCATATTTTTGATGATTTATCAGCACTGCGTCAAATGGGCTGGTTGAATAGCCATCTACAACTAGAGCGATTGGCTTATTGAGTGCTGTGCGTACGCCCAACTCAAAAAAGACGTTGGGATTCCCGTCTGACATGTCGCACAAGACGAGGCAAGCAGTATTAAGATTCCGGATAATTTCTGCATGAATTATGTCCGACCCCGTAGAGTTTGGACGAATCGGAACAAGTCCCGCCTTTTCTACGGCGGGGATAAACAGGTGTTCCAGCACATGCATGAAATGTGCTGAATCTTCATACGTTGTGGAACTATGCCCAGGGGTGGTTAAAGGCATTATGATGAAACACTGGTTGTCAGCAGTTGTCATTGAACTATCTCCAAATGAGCCTCGTTCGTGCAATTATCTCCTGGACTGTCAGCGACCAGTTCACAAACAAAAGTAAAGTGGTTAACGGCGGGGCTTGCCGCCCCTTGCATCCCCGCAAAACAGTAATCCCCATCGCAGAGCGATGAGGTTTTATCGGGATATCAAGTCCTATCGGCGTCGGCCCTCAATCGCATGGGCAAGTCGGAGCAGAATGCGTTTGCGTCGCACGCGGATGTCATCGTGAATTGCGAGAAGACGTTCAAGCCCGAGTTCTCTCCAACGGGCAAACATGATCCGGCGGAATCCTGCAAAGTCGCCGCTAACCGTTAGAGTTCGCACCTGAGACCTTCCAAGCAGACGCTCAGTGTAATAGCGAAGCGTCACCTTAAAATACTCAAGCTCTGCGAGTTGCTTTGCCATTAATTCGGCGTTGAGTTGCGGATCGATTTGTATTTCCAACAACCACCAATCTTTGTAATCAACTTCACCATCACGACGAAGATCGTTATAGGGCCCACTATATCCAATTTGGCTTCTTTGTCCCTCAACAAAGCGAAATGGTGTGGGCAAGTACGTTCGTTGTCGATCAATATCCCACTTCAACGTACCTGGTTTGTGTCCTGGATTCTTTATCCTCAGCAATGCCGCGAGTTCCGCCTGGGACGGCATGCCGTCTGCGCTGATCCCGTAGATATTGGTTGGGTCGCGATATTCTCCGTGATCGTCACGTTTAGCTCTGGGCTCAATAGTTGGCGGCTGAGAGATTTCCAGAATTATATCGGCTTCAACAGCCTCTAGCTCCGCGAGCCGTTGGTACATATCAGCGAATACAAGAGCTGGCGCCACAAAGAAGCCAACAAGGAAGGCGATAAGCCCTATTTCGCTAGGAATTGGGAATAATGTTGGAACTGCGACGCTACAAACCGTGCTTACCAAGCCAAGTACTCCGCTCCAAAACCAAAACCACTTTTGGATAAGCCTACTCGCGTATCTTACTAAAACGTTGAACATAAAATCCTGGTACTACCACAAAGTTAAATCAAAACCTGTAGCATTCTGCTACGGGCCGTTGTAATAATTCTGGAGACCGAGGGCAAAACTGCTTGACCCTCGACTAGTCTGCACCTCTGTAAGGATTGAACTTATCTAAGCCAAGTTGCTTCATGGCTTTGACGTAATTTTGCAGGCTGGCCTTATCGAACCACCACTCGCGGTCACTTCTGCAAATGGCGGCTGTTCATTGATCTCTACGTCGCTGCTGCCTACTCGACATCATAGCACGTCTCGTCCGCAACCTCAAACACCCTGTCGCCGCGAGTACACCAACAAACTGTCGGGACGCTCCAGTACGTCATGCCGGCATGTAGTTAGCCGGCATCCATATCCGCATGTGGCAAGCGTACAGGCCATGGGCGCGTTGCCTGGATTCCGGCTTTCGCCGGAATGACCGCTTGGGCGGCGCACTCCGACATTTTTTGGGTGTACCCTATCACCGCACGTACACCAACAAACTGTCGGAGCTTGCGCGCGACGCGGAGGCAGGTCTCTGGCCTACCCATCGCCCACGCGCTGCGCCGGACGCGGCGCTTCGCGTCTTTCGCGTTATTTCGAGCCTTTCGTGTTCCGAAGGTTTCGGCGGCGGACGTTTGGACCACGAGAACCGCGAAACGGCGCGAAAGACACGAAAGGGGACGCATCCACCGGCGCACCATCGCGACCCGCCCGCGAGCGCGTGAACACAGCAACGAGCCGCCGCCTCAAATTTCGACGCGTCCGCTTCGTTATCACGCAACGGAGACAGGACGGCCAACCAGCGCGTGGTTTACTTTGGGCGAACAATTATCTATAATCCGCGCTGCAGGGATGGCCCGATGGCATTTGCGCGCAAACAGTGAGGGCGTGTGTCGAGTCCCGTTGGCACAGCCGGCGAGCGTACCGGACCAAACGCGTATTCTACAAGCTTGCAGGGACGTCAGCGCGGGCTGGCGCGCCTGGCATGGTTCGCGTTGGCGCTCCTGTCACTCACGCTGTTGGCCCGTGGTGTTTCGTTGCAGTTGCCGCTCCGTCACGACCCGCTGCAATTCGGCCCCGAGGTCGCCAATGCGCTCGCCGAGCTGCATCTCTCGGCTGAAGCGTACCAGGCATATTTCCTGACTATCGACCTGCTCTTCGTGCTTGGCTGGGCAGCCGTGGCGCTCATCATTTTCTGGCGCAAGTCCGCCGATTGGATGGCCCTGGCGGTCTCATGTGCGCTGGTGCTCTATGGCGTGAGCACCACGATTTCTTTTCTGTTGCTGCTGCATACGCCCTCGCCCTTCGCCTTCCCCGCCAAGTTCATTGAGGTCTTAAGCACGGCCTCGGTGCCGATCCTCGCGTATGTATTCCCGGACGGACGTTTTGTCCCGCCCTGGACTCGGCGGCTGGCTATTGTATGGTCTGCCCTGGCAGTCGCGGCGCTATTTATCCCCGCCGCGGACCCGGACAACTGGCCGCCGGTCCTCTGGGCGCTGTTGTTCCTGTTCGGGTTGGCCAGCGGCCTGGTTGCGCAGATCGTCCGCTACCGCTCCGTCTCCGCGCCCGAACAGCGGCAGCAGACGAAATGGGTCGTGCTGGGCTTCGCGATCGCCATCCTGGGATTCACCGCCATCGTCATCCTGCTGTTCGCCTTGCCGTTACTCGCCCCCGTCGGGTTGAACCCGCTGGCATTTGCGATGGCCGTCACGGCGGCGTTCTATCTTTCGCAGTTGTGTGTCCCGCTGTGTATTGCTTTTTCGATTCTGCGGTACCGCTTGTGGGATATCGACCTGCTCGTCAACCGCACACTGGTCTACTCGATCCTGGTCGCGACGCTCGGCTTTGTGTTTATTATGACGACCTACGTGTCCGAACGAATGCTCGAGTCGCTGCTCGGCGAGAACTCGTTCGTGACCTCGCTCGGCTCTGCGGTGCTGGTCGCGTACCTGGTCGACCCCGTAAAGAAACGCACGGAACACTTCGTCGACCGGCGCTTCTACCGCGATAGCGCTGATATCCGCGCGGCATTTGCCGAACTCACGCACGACGTGCGCGGGATGAGCGATAGCTCGTCGCTGCCGCAGGCGCTGGCCGGCGGCGTCGAAAGCATCCTGCAAGTCGCTTCCAGCGACGTCTACGTGCGCGAGGCCGACGGACGCTTTGCCCTGGCGTTCCCAGGCCGCGCAGCGTCCGTGCAGGAGCCCGCGGCGCCGCTTGACCCGGCCTCGCTCGACCGCTTGGAAAACGGGCGCGTGGTCATGCTCTCCAAGCCTAATCCTTACGCGTTGCTGGTTCCCATTACGCTTCCCGCATCTGGTGGGCAACGCCAGGCCTCACGCCTGGTCGGCATTCTCGCCCTGGGATCGCGGCTGTCGGGCCAGGGCTATTCGCGCGAGGAGACCGCCATGCTGCTGACGCTGGCCGACCAGGCCGGCACGTCGCTGCACAGCGTGCAGCCAGTGGCGCAGCCCGCCGCGTCGCCCAGCGCATAGGCCGGCCACACGCTGCGACGGCTCAAAATTCGGCGGGCCGACACGCCGGTCGGCCCCTACCGCCGTGCTTCGTGGCTTATCGCGCCGTTTCGCGCCTTTCATGTTCCGAAGGTTTCGACGCGGACGTTTGGATCACGAGCGCCGCGAAACGGTGCGAAAGTAGACGCATCGGCCAGGTCACCCAATGCGACGTCTTGGGCCGACACGCCGGTCGGTCCCTACCACCGGCGTCGCGCGTGAACAGAACAACAAGCCGCCGCATCGAGGTTTGATGCGGCGGCTGTCTGCTCGGTAGTGGAACCGTGCTGGCTATCAAATGCGGCCCGTGAATGGCCCCGGCCCTCGCGCATTATACGCAGTCTGCATCTCGGCGTCGGACAGCCGCGCGGCGAGCGCGCGGATGCGCTCGGTTGAGGCGCGGTTCAGCGTGACGTACGAGCGGTCCATTATGCGCCGGGCGCCCCAAACGTGATTTCGCGCGCCGATTTCAGGGTGGCGAACGAGTCGCCCAGGACAATGTTATGGTGTGCAATGATCTGCGGTGCGCTGATGGCATCGTCACCCCAGGTGCTGTGCCCGTCCTGCACCAGCGTCACGTCGAAGCCGAGGCTGTAGGCGCGGCGGGTGGTCGTGTCCACGCAGTAGTCGGACTGGATGCCGACGACGACGAGGTGCTTGAGCCCGTGGGATTCCAGATAGCTTTGCAGCTCTGTGCCCTGAAACGCATCGGGATGGTTCTTGCGGAAGATCGGGTCGCCGGTGGCCGGCGCAATGGCTGGGTGGATCGGGAAGCCGGGCCGGTCGGGGCGCAGCACGCTCTTCGCGCCGCCGTTGTGCTGGACGTAGATCACCGGTGTGTTCGTGGCGTGCGCTTTGTCGATGAGCGACTTGATCGTCGCCAGCACCCCTTCGCCGTCGTGCAGCGGCGGGTCGAGGTCGAACAGGCCTTTCTGCACGTCAATAATGAGCAGCGCGGTATCGTTGGGCATAATAGCTCTCTCCCTCGCGGATGATTGGATGATGGTGCAAACTGGCGGGTTATGACTTCGACAGCGCCATCTGTATCTGCCGCAGGTGGTCTTCGGCATGGGCGACGATCAGGGTGCCGACGGCGTCGGCCACCGACATGACACCGCGCCGCAGGTGCCGGCCGGCCTTAGCGCGCTCGGCGGGCGAGTAGCCGCGAAGCGCGACCGCGGCGAGCGCCACATTCGCCTGCCACTGCCGCAGCAGTTCGTCCACGTCGCCGGACGCGCCGTGCTTCACGCCGGCCAGCCGCTCGGGCTGATTCAGTTCCCGCCCAAACGCCGGCGGCTCGGCGGCGTCGATCAGCTTGCGGCACTCGGCGAGCCAGAACGGGATCATCTCGACCATGTGGCCGAGGACCTGCATCGCCGACCAGTCGGCTGCGCTGGGTGCGGTGCGCAGACGCTGCGCCACAGCCGGCTGGTGTAGCAGTTCCGTCAACTGCCGCGTGATCTCCTCCAGGCGGCGAATCTCCGCGTCTGCGGCGCTGGTCGTCGTGTCGGTTGGCATCCGTTTTCTCCGTGTAATCGGGCAGTATCAAAACACTTTCAGAGTATCAGACTATTCGGTTACATAACTCGCCGTGTCGAGACGGGTCTTTGACCCGCTCGGACAGGTCAGAGACCTGTCCCTACGCCCTCAGCGCAGCGATGCGTTGCTGTGCCGATCCAATCCGCAATCCGCTCTAGTCCCGCATCAGTCGCGCGCGGCGGATGACGCCGTCGCCGAACTTGGCGCGCAGGTCATCCACGACCGCATCGACTTTCTCGCGCTGGCTGTCGGGCGGATCGAAGAACGAGAGTTGCTGCTCGGCGTTCAGATTGGTGGCGCGCACGCCGATCAGCCGCGCCTTCGCCCCGCGCTTCCACGCGCCGCGCAGCAGGTTCGCGGCTGCCTCGTAGATGTCGGTGGCGGCGCGGGTGGGGCGCGGCAGGGTCAACTGCCGGGTGTGCGTCTCGAAGTTGGCCCAGCGCAGCTTGACGGTGATCGTGCGCGCCTGCAGGCCGTCGGCGCGCAGATCGTGGGCGACCTTCTCGCTCAGGCCGAGCAGCACTTTCTCCAGTTCTGCGACGTCGCCGACATCCTTGATGAACGTCGTCTCGCGGCTGACCGATTTCGTCTCATGCGACGACTCGACGGTGTGACTGCCCGCGCCGTGCGCCTTGCGCTGCATGTCGTAGCCCCAGTCGCCGAACGTCGCCTGCAGGCGCGCGAGCGGCGCCTGCTGCAAATCGCCGATGGTGTGGATGCCGATCGCTTCCAGCCGCGCGGCGGTCTTGGGACCGACGCCCCACAGCTTGCCGATCGGCAGCGGCGCGAGGAACTGCGCCTCGCCGCCGGACGGCACCTGCAGCAATCCGTCCGGCTTGCCCTGGTTGGACGCGATCTTGGCGACCAGCTTGTTCGCCGCGACGCCGATCGTGCACGGCAGGCCGGTCTCCGCGCGGATGCGCCGCTTGAGGTCGGCGGACAGTTCGAGCACGCCGCCCCAGCCGCGCGCGCCGTCGCTGGCGTCGATGAACACCTCGTCCACCGAGACCTGCTCGACCGGCAGGCCGTACGAGCGGATGATCGCCATGACGCGATGCGAATAGTCGCCGTAAGCGCGGAAGCTGGCCGGCACGCGCAGTGCCTGCGGGCAGAGCTTGAGCGCCTGGCCCATCGGCATGGCGGAGCGCACGCCGAACGCGCGCGCAGCGTATGAGCACGACGCGACCACGCCGCGCTCTTCCGGCTTGCCGCCGACAACCAGCGGCAAACCGCGCCATTCGGGGTGCAGCTGCTCCTCAACGGATGCGAAGAAGGCGTCGAGGTCGAGGCAGAGGATATAGCGTTCCGCCATGTGGCGATTATGCCAGACAACGCGACAACGGACAAGAGAGAAGAGATTTCAACACAAAGACACAAAGAAAACCCTTCTTCTTTGTGCCTTGGTGTTGAGATTGTTGTATTGGTTCTGCGGGCGCGCGCAACGCGCCCCTACGACGGGCGTGTAGCGCGCAAGAGCAGCGTCAATCCAAGCGCGCCGAGCACAACGAGCACGAGCGCGAACTCGGCAATCCGCAGCGGGTCGGGGCCGGCTGGCGCGGCCGGCTGTGCCTGCCGCGTCACGGGCGCCGGTGTGGCCGTCGCCGCCGTCGTGGCCGTGGGCGATGGCGATGCGGTCGGTGATGGCGTGTTGGTCGGCGCGGGCGTCGCCGTTGCAGTCGCCGATGGTGTGGCGGTCGGCGTGGTTGTTGCGGTCGCCGTGATCGCGGCGCCCGCCGTGCTGGGCAGACCCGGTCCCGTCGTGGGCGCGGGCGAAGCGGTGGCGGGCGGCCGCGCGGTCGGTGCCGCCGCAGCGGTCGTTGGTGCGGCGGCTGGCGGCACGACCGGCGCCGCCGGTGCCGTCGTCGGCTGTGCCACTGCGGCGGCCGCGCGGGTCGGCGCGGCTTTCGGCTGCTCCGGCGCGCGGGCCGTATCGGAGGCGGCTTCGTTGGTCCGTGTGGCGGCCGACATGGCCGCCGGCGCCGGTGCGGCCGGTGCCATCGATCCGCTGCCGGTGAAGCTCAACAGGTCGGCGGTCAGCACCAGCCCGAGCAGCAGCATCGCCGCGACCGTCGCCACACCCATGGCGCGATAGAGCCAGCCAAACGCCCAGCGTGGCGGCGCGACCTGCGCCTCGGACAGCGTATACGAGCGCGGGCGGCGCATCACCGGCAGGGCGCGCACCGTATTGACCGTGTAGCCCAGTTCGGCCAGATCGCGCCGGCACTGCGCGCAGCCGCGCAGATGCGTTTCCAGACGCGCGCGTTCCGCCGCGTTCAGGCGGTTATCCAGGTAGGCCGACAACTGGTCGGTGATGTGCTTTCCGTTGCTCATAATCGCTCACTACTATGACGGAAACCCGGCGGCAAATGTTCCTGCCGTTCCATCAGCCAGTCGCGCAGGCGCAGGCGCGCCCGATTGAGCCGCGATTTGACGGTACCCAGATTGGCGCCGGTCGCCTCGGCGATCTCTTCGTAGGACAGCCCCTGCACGTCGGCGAGCACCAGCACCATGCGCTGGTCGTCGGGCAGCGTGGTGATGGCGGACTGCAGCAAGCGGTTCAACTCGGCGCGCTCGGCGTGCTGCTCCGGTCCCTCGCGGCCGTTGACAAAGTCGGCAGGCTCGCGGTCGTCGTCGCGCGACAGCAGGTCGTCGATCGAGTCGGCGGGGCGGCGCTTCTGGGCGCGCAACTGGTCGTAGCAGGCGTTGGTGGCGATGCGCAGCAGCCACGCCTTGAACGAGCCGCCGCGGTACTCGCGGATGTGCTTGTAGGCGGAGATGAACGCTTCCTGGGTGGCGTCGTCGGCCGCGTCGGACGTGCCGACGACGCGGTAGGCCGTGTGGTAGACGGCATCCTGGTGCCACTCGACGAGCTGGTTAAAGGCGCGCCGGTCGCCGCGCTGAGCGGCGCGGATCAGGCTGCCTTCGAGCCGGGTGCGTTGTTCCGTCATGGAGGAGTGGTACAGGCGGCGCCGGACTGCGCGCCGCGGTCGGTTTGCGGATCGGCCGCGCGACGATTTGACACGGGGTATTTACTATCCTATACTGTCGCGGAAGCCGCTTAAGCTGGCCGGGATGGCGGAACTGGCAGACGCGCCGGACTCAAAATCCGGTGGGGTTAACCCCCCGTGTGGGTTCGATTCCCTCTCTCGGCACTTGCATGGCTGCCGGCGCGGCGTTCTGCGTGCCGGCGGCACCAAAGCATTATACCACCGTTGCGGTCGTTGCCGCAGTGTTGAGGCAGCGCAATCGCTCAGTAGTGCGCCTTCGGGATGGCATATATGGAAAACCGCCGCCTGATTGTTGTCGCGCTCGGCCTCTCCCTCTTCGCCGTGCTCGACGGGCTTGTGCTCGGCGTCCTCGCCGGGCTCCTCCTCCAGCCACCGCCCAGCAGTTCCCTGGTATACGACACCGATGAGTACGTAGCGCTTATTGCGCTTGCCTATCAAAACGACCTGAATCTCGATACTGCACAGGACCGGCTCGTCAGCCTGCAGTCCGATCCCGCGTCGCTGCCGCCGCTGCTGTCCGAGGTGGCGGCGCGCCGCGATCCGCAACAGGCGCGCGCCGTGCTGGCGCTGGCCTCCGCGTTCGAGCGCGATCAGGCGCCGCAGCCGCCAGTCTCCGCGCCGACGCCCGTGCCAACGTTCACACCGACCCCGGTCGTTGTGGCGGCCAATGCGCCGGTCGCGAACCCGCCGGCCGCCAATGTGCCGGCGCCGGCCAGCGTGCAGTCGGTTGCGACGGCGACGCGCGCCGCCACCGCAACGCG
The DNA here is from genome assembly GCA_016235055.1 of Chloroflexota bacterium. Taxonomy (NCBI): domain Bacteria; kingdom Bacillati; phylum Chloroflexota; species Chloroflexota bacterium. Next base: position 113,968 of record JACRMK010000046.1, read on the forward strand.
CCCGGCCGCGCCCACGCCGACCCGCACCGCGACGCGCCCGGCCGCGCCTACGCCGACCAAACGCCCGCCTACCGCCACTGCGACAAGCGCGCCGCCGGGCGTCGCCCCGGCGCCAGGCGCAACCAACACGCCGACCACACCACCACCGGCGAACGGCGTGGCCTACCGCATCAAGCTCGTGCGCCGATTGACGGCGTGCGAGAACGGCGGCAACCATCACCTGTTCATGCTCGTGGTCGATGCGCAGGGCAATGGCCTGCCCAACAAGCAAGTGGAAGTCATCTGGCCATCCGGCTTGACGATTGTGACGACCGGGCAGAAAGTCGAGACCCTCCCGTCGCTCGGCATCAACGCGCAGAACACGGCCGGCTACGTCAACTTCGGCATGTACCACGGCAGTTACCGCGCGCGCGTGCTCGACGGCGTCAGCGAGCAGACCGACTGGCTGACGGTGGATATTCCGGTGGACGAATACTGCCCCGCCACCGACAATCCGCAGGGCAACTCGCTGTATCACTACTCGTATCTCATCGTGTTCCAGAGGACGCGCTAGGCCATGAGCAACTATCTGCGGCCGATCGTCGGTTTGGTGGCGCTTGGCCTGTTCGTCGGCCTCGCGTTGGGGCTGGCGCTCGGTTATTTCGTCGTTCCGGTCAATTACATCAACGGCGATGTGGCGTACTTGCGCTCGCCGCAGAAGGACGACTGGGTGAACATGACGGCGGCCGCCTATGCGCTGGACGGCAACCTGGCCGACGCCATGCAGCGCGTCAACCGGCTGGATCGCGACCCGGCCACGGCCGCGAAGTACGTGGCCGATGCGGCGCAGCGCGCGATCGACCGGCAGGATGCACGCAACGCGCGCAACGTCGCCGCGCTGGCGAACGCGATCGGCGCCGGCACCGCCGGCCTCCGGCAGTATCTCCAGTCGACCGGCACGCCCGCGCCGACGGCGCGCCCGTAGTTGCGGCGGTTATGAGCAATCGCGTCGTCCTCGTCGCCGTCGCCACCGGCTTCAACCTGCTCTTCGAGTACTCGCTGCGCGGCCTGAACAGCCTCGAGCGCCAGCCGTTGCTGCCGTTCGCCCTCGTCGCGCTCTACGCCAGCTTGTTCGTCATGCAGGACGACCTGATTCGCCGCTGGCGGCTCGCAGACGTCCACCTCATCCTGCTTGCGTTCGTCTATGGCACCGTGTACCAGTGCCTCGTATCTGGCGCCGCGTTCACCGGGCCGACCGCATTCGGATTGAACTGGGGCATCCTGCTGTTCGTGAACGTCGTCTGGTGGGGCCTGCTTCAATCGGTGCTGGCGCTCTATCTGGCCAACCGGATCGAGTCGCGCGACTGGTCCGTGCGCCCGCTGCCGTGGTATGGCTGGGGACTGGCGCTGGCCGTCAATCTCGGCGTCATCGGGTTGTTTCAGCAGAGCGACCTGATCCCGGCCGGGCGCCCGGTCGGCTACCTGATGATGTGTGTCGTGGCCGGCGCCGCCGCATGGCTGTTGCAGCGTCTGCGGCCGTGGCCGCCGTTCGATCCGGCGCCGGAGTTCCAGCCGCGCTCGGTGCTCGACATGGTGTGCACGCTGTCGCTGCTGCTGTTCGCGTTCAGCGCCGTCTTTTTGCGCGGCGGCGAGGTCGTCGCGCGTGAGGCGTCCGTCGTGAACGTTCATGCCGAGATCGTCGTGGTCGCCTGGACGATCATCGCCGGCCTGTGTATCGTCGCTTCGCGACTGTTCGGCGGCCGGCCCGTGCCGGTCTGAAGCGGTTTCAGATTTATCGGATCATTCGTCCGCACGCCGCGCCCATGGTGAGGCGAATCTCTGACCGCGCGTCTGGACAGGTTAGAGACCTGTCTCTCCGTCTTGGACAATGTACGGCAGTGGGCATGCGGGACTCCGACTCATACCGGCTTGGACGCGCTGATCAGCAATTCTCATTTTGGAGTCTGTCCACCAAGTTGCCCCCTCTCATCCCCTGGCCCCTTCTCCCCCGCGCGCGGGGGAGAAGGGGAAAAGTGAATGGGGATTGGCGCGGCGGCGCAGCCGCCGCGCCAATCCCCATCGAATCGCTCCCCCTCCCAACGAAGTTGGGAGGGGGCCGGGGGGAGGGCAGCATTACTTGCTCGTCGTATCGGTTTGCGTGACAAGCACCTGAGCACCAGCGCTTGACAAGCCGCAATTGGAAAGTACCCGTACAAAGGCAAATTGAGAATTGCTGCGCGCTGATTCGCTGATTTGACTTCTTACAACTTGTGCGGTAGAATGTTTAGCTGTAGGACAAAGTTGATACCAGTCGGTAGACAGTAAAGAAGTGTCGCCCACGGTTTAACAGTGCCGCGGGCGATTTTTGTGTCGCAACATCGAATGGCGACAGCTTCAAAGTCCTAACATTTCTCTCAGAGGAGTTTCGACCATGTCGAACAATCGAGTTGTGGGCACCGTCAAGTGGTTCAATGCGGAAAAGGGCTATGGCTTCCTGTCGCAGCCCGGTGGCGAGGACGTTTTCGTGCATCATTCAGCGATCACGGCCGAGGGCTACCGCACATTGCAGGAAGGCCAGGCCGTCGAGTTCACGGTTGGCCGCGGCCCCAAGGGCCTGCAGGCGACCGACGTCGTCGCCAAGTAAGCCGCGCGAGCTTTGCTCGCACGCGAAAGCCGCTGATTTTCATCAGCGGCTTTTTTATTGACTGCCGATCATCGACCCGGATGCAGTGCGCTTTCGCTATGTACCCGAGGTTTCGACTGCGCCTCCAGGCCATGCCGCGCGCGATGGACGGAATGGATGTAAGATAGGCGTGCGCATCGGGTCGGGCACACTGGCCGTGCGCCCTACCATCTTACCGGCCCCGCGGGATGCTGCGCTGACAGGCGGGCCGATGCGCCTTGAGGGCTGCCCAATCGCTAAGCCGGCAAAAGGAGTCACGATGTTTATCTCCCGGCGTGTATTGTTCATTAGCCTGTTGGCCTTTGCGGCCACTTTGATAGCCGCCATCTTCACCGCGACCACCATGCCGGCCCGCGCTGCACCGCCCGGCGCACCGCAGGCGGCGGCGTTGAGCCACTTCAGCATGTCGGCCTGGGCGTTCAGGCCGATCACCAGCAGCACGACCTACGGCGTCTCCGCTTCGGATTGCATGTATGCAACCAGCAAGAGCGGCCCCGCGATCTTTTTGGCCGAACTGCCATTGCCGGAGGCCAGTATCATCAAATCGGTGAGTTTCCGTTACCGGAACCCCGGCCTGCCTGTGAGTTATGTCACGCTCTTCGCGAACACAGGGGGCATCGAGAGTTCAAAGACCCAGGCCGCTGCCGCGGCGGGCACGGCCATAGGCGTCGCCACCAGTCCGGAAATCACAGTCACGGTTGACTTGTCCGACACCTTCTACTTTCTGTCGTGGTATCCCAACGACGCGAGCGAGTCTGTCCAGCTATGCAGTGTTCAGGTGAACTACCTCAAATCGCCGGTGTTTGGCGCGTTCTTACCGAGTGTCATGCGCTGACGCGCGATGGTGAGGCAAGGCGCGCGCGCAACGCAGCACGCCCCCGCCGCGCAGGTGAGAAGCGGGGGCGTCGCGCGCAGGCGAAGCCAGATCGTTGCGTTTCAGCGTGACTCCCACTTTACGGCGTCAAACACAACGTGCTTGGTCAGCCGCGCTTCGTACGTCACATCCGACAGCGACACATAGTCCGTGCTCGTGCCGCGGAAGTTGTACGTGCCTAGCGACGCCCAGCGGTAGGCCGCGCCGTTCTGGTTGATGTTGCGCAGGGTGAAGCCGCCCGCATGTGACACCCAGTAGCGGGCGTTCGCCGTCAGGTTGGAGGCATCGGGCAGGTGCACGAAGACCTCATAGCGCCCGGCCGCCAGGTTCGGGTACCAGCGCGCCCAATTGTAGCCGGTGCGGATGCGATCGTTGTTCCACGTCCACGACAGGTGCCCGCCGAAGCCGCGATACTCGATCCGCCAGCCGGACGCTGCACCGCCCGTCGAGAAGCCCGGACCGCCGTCGTCCACGATGACCGCCGCGCCCGGCAGCGGTTCGTCCGCGCGGCTCCACGACAGGTGGGCGACCGCCGCGCCGCCGTTCTCGTAGTACTCCATCTTGACCGGCACGTTGCCGCCCGGCAGGTAGATCTCGCTGCCATAAGCCGTCACTGACTGGTCGCGCCACTGGTCGATCAGCAGGTGGTTGTTGACCCATAGACGCACGCCATCGTCGACCGCCACCCAGAAGTTGTAGGTCCCGGCTGCGAGGTCCAGGCTGCGCGTCCAGCGCGCCGAGAAGCGGTCGCTGTTGATCGTGCCGGCGGCCGGTGAGCCGGCGCCCCAGTTGAAGAACACGGCTGCGTCGTCGCGCACCAGCGCCGGTTCGCCCGACAGCGTCGTGTTGTTGAAGTACTCGCCGCGCCAGTTCGTGAGCGCCGTTACCGGCGCCCACGACAGGCCGGCGAACGCGCCGCCAGCATGCTCGTAATACTCCAGCTTGACCGGTATGCTGCCCTCCGGCACGGTGAAGTCAATCGTGTGCGTGTGGACACCCTGGTCATACCAATCGTCAAACAGCAGGTGGTTGTTCACCCACAGCCGCATGCCGTCATCCAGTTCCATCGTGAAGCGGTAGGTGCCCGCCGCAAACTCCACGTTGCGCACCCAGCGCGCCGAGAAGTGATCGGCGTTGACCAGGCCCGGCGCCGGCGATGAATCGCCCCAGTGGAAGTCGATCGCCGGCTCATCGCGGTACAGCACCGGCGTGCCGGTCAGATCGACATCGTTGAAGTATTCGCCGTCCCAGTGCGCCACCGGCGCGGTCAGATCGGGCGACCACGACAGTTTCGCCACGGCGCGGTCGGCGTTCTCATAGTATTCCACGACGAACAGGTGATGGCCGGCCGTCAGCGTCTGATTGAACGTGTAGGTCGTCGGCGGCTGGTCGTGCCAGGCGTCGAAGACCTTGACGCCGTCGATGAAGAAGCGCATGCCGTCGTCGGCTACCGCCGTGAAGGCATAGACGCCGGCCGGCATATCCACATAGCGGCTCCAGCGCGCCGAGAAGGCGTTGTCGTCAATGCCCGGCCCCGGCGAACCGGCGCCCCAGTCGTGGTCGATCGCCGTCTCTGACACGCTCAGTGCCGGGTCGCCGCTCATGTACTTGTTGTTCCAGTACTGTGCCTGCCAGTACGGGTCGGAGTGCATCGGCTGCGGCCCCTGTGCCTGCGCGGTCGCGCCCAGCATGTTCAACATCAGCGCGCCGAACACGGCCAGGAGCGCGATTCGGCTTTTCATGCGGCCTCCTTGACTAGCCGCTAGTTGCTAGCTGCTAGTCGCTAGTAGGGCAGACTGCCCCTTTTACATTTTAGGCCAAAGGCTCCCCCGGCGCATCAGCCATTTGGCGGGTATAACACTGGCCGGGCGGCCAGGTCAGTAATTCTCATTTTGGAGTCGGCTGCCAATATGCCCCCTCAGCCCCTGCCCCTTCTCCCCCGCGCGCGCGGGGGAGAAGGGGAAAAGCTAACGGGGAGGTGCGCGGCGGCTGCGCCGCCGCGCACCTCCCCTAAGAATCTCGCCCCCTCCCAACGAAGTTGGGAGGGGGTCGGGGGGAGGGTAGCGCCACTTTTTCGGCGGGCCAGCTTGCGCGACAAGCGCCTGAGAGCCAGCGCATCGCAAGCGGCATTGGAAAGTACCCGTACAAAGCCAAATTGAGAATTGCTGCGGCCAGATATCGCATTTGGCGGGGCGGCGCAGCGCGAGTATGCTGGCTGGCATGAAACCACGCATCTCCCTGGTCACGCTGGGCGTTGCAGATCTGTCGCGCGCCTTGCGCTTCTATCGTGACGGATTGGGCTGGCCGACGACCGCCGCCGACGGCGACGATGTCGCGTTTTTCAACCTGAGCGGCGTCGTGCTCTCGCTGTACCCGCGCGAGAAACTGGCCGAGGACGCGACGGTCGCGGCGGCGGGCAGCGGCTTCGCGGGCATCACGTTGGCGCACAATGTCGCGAGCGATGCGGAAGTGGACGAGGTGCTGCGCACGGTGGCCGCGCTCGGCGCGACGATCATTAAACCGGCGCAGAAGGTGTTCTGGGGCGGCTACTCCGGCTACTTCGCGGACCCGGACGGGCACCTGTGGGAGGTGGCGCACAACCCGTTCTGGACGGTGGACGCCGACGGCAATCCGAGGCCCGGCTGAAAAAGAAAGACCCGCAAGCGCGCTGCTTGCGGGTCTGTTGTTTTTCGCGGGCGGGCGTTACTCGGCCGTGCCGCACCAGCGCATAAGGTAGAGCGCGATCACGCGCGCCGCCTCGCGGATACTGGGGATGTTCACGCGCTCCTCACCGGCATGACCGTTCTCGCCCCATGTGCCGTAGCTCGTGCTGGGGATCTTGAGATTATTGATGAAGAAACGCTGGTCGGTCGTGGCCGTGTTGGCGCGCCAGACGAGCGGCGTGTTATTGACATCGGTGTGGCATTGCTCCAGCACCTGCCAGGCGGCCGCGCCCGGGTCGGAGACCGACGGGTCGGCCCGGAAGCCGAAGAACTCGACGACCGGCGGGTTCTCCTTCAGCCAGGGATCTGACTGCGCGGCGGACGCGACGGCGGCTCGCACCTGCGCGTGCGTCTCGGCGACGGTGACGCCGGGCAGCAACGCCAGGCGGCACTCCATCGTGCAGGCCGATGGCACGGTGGACGGCCAGTCGCCACCCTGGATCACGCCGATATTGAGGTTGATCGGGTGCGGGTGGTTGCGGTAGAGCGGGTGGTTGGCCTCGGCGTTCAGTTCCGCTTCCAGCTTGCGCAGGCCGGCAATGACCGGCGTCATCTTCTCGATCGCGTTGATCGCACTCTCGGCGGCGAGCACATGGCTGGCGCGCCCGCGCGTGCGCACGCGGAACCAGATCACGCCGATGGTGGCGTGGTCGGCCGTCATGCGCGTCGGCTCGGTGACGAGCGCGGCGTCGGCGGTCAGGCCGCGCAGGGCGCAGGCGAGAGAGCCGTTGCCGGTGCACTCTTCCTCGATGACGCTCTCGATCGTCACGGCGCCGCGCAATCCGGCGCCGGAGGCGCGCGCCGCCTCGACCGCCAGCAGCATCGCCGCAATACCGGACTTCATGTCGTTGGCGCCGCGCCCGTACATCCACTCGCCTTCGATCTGCGCGCCGTACGGGTCGTGCGTCCAGTTGGCGAGCGGCTCCGGGCTGACCACGTCGATGTGCCCGTTGAGGATCAGGCTATGCCCGCCGGATGCAGCCGCCGGCCAGACGGCGGTCACGTTCGGGCGGTCTTTGTATGAGAGATCGAGCGGGCCGAAGGAGGGGTGCTGTTTCAGCGCGTCGAGATCCAAGTCCCACATCTCGGCGGGCAGGCCGATCGACTGCAGGCGGCGGTAGACCACGTCCTGCACGCCGCGCTCGCGGCCGAGCACGCTCGGCTGCTGCACCAGTGCACGCAAGAAATCGATGGTGTCATCAAAGCGTGCATCCACGATCGAGACGACTTTGCGTTCGAGGCTGTTGGTCACGTTCATATGGAGGTCTCCTGAAGCGGTAGAAATAGAAAAAGGAGGACAGTCACAATGAACCGTCCTCCCTGTTGCCTGAGTCGGGGCGAGTGGATTTGAACCACCGACCTCATCGTCCCGAACGATGCGCGCTAGCCGAACTGCGCTACGCCCCGGCAGGTAAATATTATAGCGCAGGACAAGGTGAAGCGCAAAAATCCCATTGAGGCGATGGCTGATATTTGGCGTTATAGCGCTAAACAGGGCGTTTTGATAGCTACAGCACGACGCTCATAATAGGGGCGCATGCACGGGCAATGATGCTACTCAAAGAATCGGAAGGCAAAATGGGTGAGATCATGTTCGGCGACAACAAGGACCTGTACGGCGTAGTAGAGAAGAGCGATGGCCGGATCGAAATTCGCGTCTATCACGAAAATGGAGACATAAGGCAGATTATCGCTGCGAACTTAGCCAATCCAAGCCATTTCGAATCGTGGGCAAGTTTCCGCGACAGTAACCCGCGTGCAAAGTACCACCTGGCTTCAATTGTCAAAAGATGGCGAAGCCACTTCCGAAACAACAAAGTGGATTTTGTGATGCGGTAGACACGGTTCAACGATGCGGCCATTGCGCGCGCCGGATTGCCGTTGTTGCCAGTTCTGCCACTGGACTGACTGAGAGAGGGCTTATGATTGTTCATGTGACGAGTGTCCGCGTGGCCGGGCCGCATTCGCTCGAGCTTGTTTTCGACAACGGCGTGCGAAAACGCGTCAATCTGCGCCGGGAACTCTACGGTCCGGTGTTTGAGCCGTTGCGCGATCCGGCGCAGTTCGCGCGCGCCTATCTTGATCGTGATTCGGGAACGGTCGCATGGCATACGGGCGCGGATTTCGCGCCGGACTTCCTGCTCCAGATGGAAGAAGAGCAGTCCCCCGCAGAATCCGCGCCCGTATAGCTCTACGCCGCTTCCGGCGGGTGCTTCGTATGCCAGTCCGTCTCGCGCTGGTAAAGCATCGCCAGGCGAAGGGCTTTCTGCTCTTCGAAGCGGTTGGTCGTGAACGACAGTGCGACCGGCAACCCGCGCCCGCCGAAACCCATCGGCACGGTGATCTGCGGCACGCCGCACAGCGCGCCGAGCATGCTGTAGCCGCCGCGCTTGCGGAACGCCGTCTGCAGGTTCGTGTCGAGGCTCGGCGACTCGATGACCAGCATCGGCGAGACGAACGCGTCGTATTCCTCGAACATGCGCAGCACGGCCTGTGTCGCCGCCACCTGCTGCTGCTGGGCGCGAACGTATTCGGTGGCCGGCTTGGTCAGGTTGCGGCGCAGGCCCGCTTTCTGCCCGGCGTCCACCAGCGTGTCGAGCACGTTGCTGCGGATCAACTCCTCATGCGCCGCCGCCATTTCGACGTCGATCAGGAAACGGGCGATATCGTTGTACGGGTAGTCCGGCAGATCGGTGCGCACCAGCTTCGCGCCGGCCTTGCGCAGCACCGTGAGCGCGTCGTTGTATGCCTGCTCCAGCTCCGGCTCGCCGCTGAAATCGGCGGGCAGGACCGCGAGGCGGTAAGCGCGGCGCGGTTCGCGCGGCTTGAACGTGAAGCCGTCGCGCTCGGTGGTCGCGTCGAGCCGATCGCGCCCGGCGATCGCTTGCAGTATATGGCCGCAGTCCTCGGCGCTGCGCGCCATCGGCCCGACCTTGTCCATGCGCCAGGCGAGTTCCATCGCGCCGTAGCGGCTGACCAGCCCCCAGGTCGGCCGCAGGCCGGTGATGCCGCAGTAGGCCGACGGCGTGGTGATGCTGCCCCACGTCTCCGAGCCGAGCGCGAACGGCACGAGCCCGGCCGCGACGGCGCTGCCGGAGCCGGACGACGAGCCGCCCGCCCAGTGATTGAGGTTCCACGGGTTCAGGCCGGGACCGGTCGCCGAGGCGTTGGCGTACTCGTAGCCGCCGCCGCCCGCCAGTTCGACCATGCCCAGCTTGCCGATCAGCACCGCGCCCGCCTCGCGCAGCTTCACGATCGTCGTGGCGTCATAGTCGAAGACCTGGTCCTTATAGCCGGGGATGCCCCAGCGGGTCGGGATGCCTTTGGTCGCCAGCAGGTCCTTGGCGCCGAACGGCACGCCGGTCAGCAGCGACGGCGCGTCACCACTCTTCAGCAGGCGGTCGGCTTTGCGCGCCTGCGCCAGCGCCAGGCCGGGCGTCAACTCCGCCAGCGCGTTGTACTTCGGCCCCAGCGAGCCGAGGCGGTCGAGGAACAGTTTGGTCAGTTCAACCGACGAGACCTGCTTGCGCCGCAGCAGGTGGCTCAACTCGGTCGCCGTGGCAAAGAAAATGTCTTGATTGGTCATGATACTGTCCTTGTTTGTATTCGAGTGATACGTCACGGATCAGTGATTTCGACGACCGTCTCGCCGCTCTCCAACAACGCCAATGCACGCGGGAGCATATCCAGCAGGATTGTTTGCAGGCGCGCATTGGAGGTGTTGCCACAGGTGATCCAGATCACCTGCGGCGGCGCGCCATGGCGATTCACCAAATCCACGAAATCGCGATCCTTTGTCATCACAATGGCCGAAGCGGATCGAGCTGCAAAAAAGATGTCGCGATCATAGGCGTCGCGCAACCCAAGCGCCCGCACGCCTTCTGCAGTGATACCCATCTGGTGCGCCAACCATGCCGCCAACGCAGGCGACAATTGCGCATCAACCCAGATTTTCATGCCGCAACGAGCACCGGATGATCCACGCGGCTCGACGCAAACCTGATCGCGGCCAGCACGTCGGCCATCTCGAGGTCGGGCAGTTCCTGCAGCACTTGTTCAGCGCTGAGGCCGGCGCCCAGCAAGTCCAGCACGTCGCTTACCCGGATGCGCATGCCGCGAATGCAAGGGCGGCCTCCGCATTGCTCAGGATTCACGGTGATTCGGTCAGCCAGGTAATGCATGTAGCCTGCTCCTTGCGCTCCGCAACATGGTCGTCAAGCGTTGAACGGTCGGTACTTCGGCTTTCATTCTATCGCAAGCGGCCGAATTGCCGCAAAGCCTACGGTGGGTGCTCTATGCAGACGGCTTCGCGCCTCTGGGTTGCGCCAAATCAAGCGTCTCCAGCGCCGTGTACTGCGCGCCGCCGGGCAACAACTGGCTTTGCATGAGGTGGATCGCTGTCACGCGCTGGCTCTGCGGCGCCGGCGGCGGCTGGCGCATGAACCACTCGCCGAGCGCGCGGCGGTCGCCCGGCGAGGCGTCGCGCGGCACCCGCGCCAGCGTCAGGTGCGGCTTGAACGCGCCGTGATCCGGCTCGAAGCCAAGCGGGGCCAACTGCATGGCGACCGCCTGCTGCAAGCGCGCCAGCGATCCACCCGGCTCAGCCACACCGACCCAGAGCACGTTCGGCCGCGTAGAACCTGGAAAACAGCCGAGACCCGTCAACGCCATATCAAACGGCGTGATGCTGACGGCAGCCGCCCGCAGCGCCGCTGAAACGGCTGCCACGTCGCCGCGCTCGATCTCGCCAAGGAACTGAAGCGTCAGGTGCTGACTCGCAGGCGGTACCCACTTCAGGCGCATGGGCGGGGCCGCTCTCTGCATCGCCGCGAGGCACGCGGCCAGCGCGTCTTTCACACCCGCATCGAGTTCGATCGCCACAAACGTGCGCATCGCGGCCGCTAGCCCGCCTGCGCCCGGCGCTGTTCCGCGACCTGCCAGCCGATCACCGGCGGCGTCTCCAGGATCTGGTCCGCGCTTACCACGTCGATGAACGCCGGCGTCGACGCGCTCAACCCTTCCTGCAACGCCGGCTCGAAGTCGCGCGGGTCTTCCACGCGGATGCCGAGCCAGCCGAAGCCGCGCGCAATCGCCGCGCAGTCCTGGCGCAGGAAATCGACGCCGAAGAAGCGGTCGCCGTGATGCAGGTGCTGCAACTCTTTGATCCAGCCGAAGGCGCCGTTGTTGAACTGGATAACGACGATCTTGCGGTTCATGCGCGCGATCGTTTCCAACTCGCCGACCGAGAAACCGAACGAGCCGTCGCCGGTCAGGCAGACGATCGTCTGGTCGGGCCGCGCATACGACGCGCCGAGCGAGGCCGGCAGCGCATAGCCCAGCCCGCCGTGCGCGCGCGGGATCACCGTGCGGCGGCCGGCCTGCGCCAGCGGGTACTGCGCGGCGACGAACGGCGTTGCGGTGCCGGGGTCGGCCACGATCACGGCGTCGGCCGGCAGGTTGCGCAGCAGTTCGCGCATGATGCGGTGCGGACGCACTGGGCGCGCATCCGAAGCCTGCTTCGCCGCCTCGCCAGACCAATAGGCCGCCGTCGCGCGCGCAATCCGCTCGCGCACAGCCGCCCGCGAAGTTGAATCGCAGCCGCGCAGCGCGTCGATCAGGTCGCGCAGCGCCATTTGCGCGTCACCCTGCAGGCCGGCGGTCACCGGCAGATTGTTGCCGATCTCGCCGCCGTCCACGTCGATCTGGATGATCGCGCCACGGTAGTCCCTGGGCGGTACCGTCCAGTCGTTGCTCGTCACGTAGTTGACGCGCGTGCCCGCGAACAGGATCAGGTCGCTCTCACGGATGAAGTCGTGCGTGAACGCGCGGCCGCCGTTCGCGCCGGCGACGCCGATCGCGAGCGGGTGCGTTTCCGCAATCGAACCTTTGCCGTTGATCGAGGTCGCGACCGGCATATTGAGCAGTTCAGCCAGCGCCTGCACTTCGGCGTAGGCGTGCGCGGCGTGGATGCCGCCGCCGCAGATCATGACCGGGCGCGCCGCAGACGCCAGTTTCTCGGCGGCACGCGCCACCATGGCCGAATCGGGGCGTGTGCGGTACGACGGATAATGCGCGCAGGCTGGATCAGCGTAAATGTCGGCGACCTCGACGGGCTTGTCGAGGATGTCTTTGGGGAACGAGAGATGCACTGCGCCACAGCGCCCGGTCGTCATCAGGCGGAAGGCGCGCCGCAGCATGTGCGGGATCAGGCCGGCGCGCTTGACCGCCGCGCTCCACTTGGTGACCGGCCGGAACAGCGCCTCCTGGTCGAGCGCCGTCAGCGCGCCCTGGTGCTCCATGCTGAGCGCGTTGTCGCTGGTGATGACGAGCAACGGCACCGACGAGTGGTGCGCCTCGGCGACGCCGGGCAGAATGTACGTTGCGCCGCCGCCCGACGGCCCTTCGCAGACGCCCGGCTTGTCGGACAGGCGCGCGTACGCGTCGGCCATGAACGCCGCGGAGCGCTCGTCGCGCGTCATCACGTGGCGGATCTGAGACTGGTCGCGCAGCGCGTCGTAGAAGGCAACGCCGGTGTCGCCCGGCAGTCCAAAGATGGTGTCCACGCCATGCGCCTGCAGCATGGCGACGAGGATTTCGGCTCCGGTCATGGATGCGTCTCCTGGTTGCGTGGTCGCGCGGCGTGATGCTACAATCAGCACGCTGGCAAAGGCGATTGTAGCACATCGGCGGCAAAACGTCATGGCGCGGGACACTGCTTTGACGTCATTGCGAGGAGGCGGTTTCTGCCGACGAAGCAATCTGATTGCAGATCGGGATGGAGAGATTGCTTCGTCGCATACGGTGCTCCTCGCAATGACGGACTGCGGGCGCGCCACACTATCGCGTCATTGCGAGGCGGCGCCAGCCGCCGAAGCAATCTCCCATCACGCTGTGAAGAGAGGCGCCAACATAGCCTCGATCTAGGACCGAAGTATGCCCAGGCAGTTCTACGTGTACATTATGACCAACCAGGCCAACACAACGCTCCATGCCGGTGTCACTAACAACCTGGCCCGCCGCGTCGGAGAGCATCGTCACGGACAAGGCAGCGCCTTTACACGGAAGTACCGCACGCACAAATTGGTGTACTATGAATCATTCGATGACGCACGAAGCGCCATCGCGCGGGAGAAACAAATCAAAGGCGGTTCACGGCAGAAGAAGCTCGACCTGATCGCCGAGGCGAACGCAACCTGGCGCGATCTGGCGGACGACTTGTAGGAGTGACGCCTGCACCAACCCGTCATTGCGAGAATTCCATCCCGCCGCGCAGGATGCGTGAGTGCAGAAACTGATGCGCCGCATTTCCAAGCCGTCATTCCGGCGAAGGCCGGAATCCAGGCAGGCGTACCACGGGCCAGCATGCGCGCCAGATGCTGGCGTGGATGCCGGCTAACTACATGCCGGCATGACAACCTCGCGTGTCGAAGTTTCTGAGCAGGCGGCGGAGCCGCCGAAGCAATCTCGATGCGGCGCGGGGCCAGAGATTGCTTCGCCGCCTGCGGCGGCTCGCAATGACAATTGAAGAACCATGCGCCTATGACCAACAATCACAAACTGTTTGCCGGACACACGCTGCTCGTAATCATCGACGGCTGGTGAGGGTTCTGAACGCGCCAGGCCGATTGGGTGCGCGCCCATGACGCGGCCCGCCGTGTGCGGGTGCTCCCCAGCCAGCATCGCGAGCTGCGTGAGGCGATCGGGCTGTCCAAAGCCGAGGCCGACCGCGCGGTCTGGGCGATTGAGCCGGGCGGCGCACGGTACGCGGGCGCGGCGGCCGTCGCGCGCATCCTGCGCGAACTGCCCGGCTATGCGTGGCTGGCGCGGCTGGTTGACCTGCCGCTGGCCGCGCAATTGGCGGAGGTGGCATACCGCCTTGTGGCGTGTAACCGGCATATCCTTGCGCGCTTATATAGCACGACGCCGGAGTGCGAGCGACCCGGCTGTGATTGTCACCCGGAAGGAGAGTAGCCGTTGAATAACGAAGCCGATACGCAGCCGAGCGCGTGGGCCGAGGTCAGCCTCGCGAACATCGCGTACAACGTACAGGTGCTAAAGAGCACGCTCAAACCTGGCACGCAGTTGATGGCGGTCGTCAAGGCGAACGCCTACGGGCATGGCACAGTGCCCGTGGCGCGCGCCGCACTTGACGCCGGGGCGACCTGGCTGGCCGTTGCGCGTGTGAGCGAGGGCGTCGAACTGCGCGCCGCCGGGCTGGATGCGCCAGTGCTGCTGCTCGGCCCGATCGCGCCCGCCGAAGCGACGGCAGCCGTAAACGCGCAACTCGTGGTGAGCATCACTTCCCTGAGGTTTGCGCAGGCGCTGGCCGACGCAGCACAGGCCGCCGGCACGACTGCATCCGTGCATCTGAAGATCGATACCGGCATGTCGCGCTTCGGCGTGCCGCTCGACGACGCCATCGGCGCCGCGCAGGCATTGACGCGCATGGATGGACTGCGGCTGGACGGCGTCTTCATGCACTTCGCCACCGCCGACGAGGCCGACCCGTCGTTCGCGCAACTGCAAATCGCGCGCTTCGAGGGCGCGCTGAATGATATCCGGCGCGCGGGCATCGCCGTGCCACTGGTGCACGCGGCCAACAGTGCCGGCATTCTGGCCGCCACGAGCTACCACTTCGACCTGGTGCGCGCAGGCATCGCGCTGTACGGCATCTGCCCGAACAGCGCGTTTACGCAGTGCGCCGATCTGCGGACGGCGCTGAGCCTCAAGAGCCGCGTGGCCTACGTGCGCGCCATTCACCGCGGCACAAGCGTCGGCTACGGACGCACGTTTGTCGCCCCGCGCGACATGCACGTTGCGCTCGTTAGCATCGGCTACGCCGACGGCGTGCGGCGCGCACTGTCCAACAAGGGCGAGGTGCTGGTGCGCGGACACCGGGCACGCATCCTTGGCCGCGTCAGCATGGACCAGATCGTCGTCGATGCCGATGCGTGCGAAGCGCAGGAGGGCGACGAGGTGGTGCTGATCGGCCGGCAGGGCGACGCGGAGTTGAGCGCGGAGGAGGTCGCCGGCTGGGCCGGGACCGTGTCGTACGAGATCCTGACCGGAATCGGCGCGCGGGTGCCGCGCGTGTATTTATCCGCGAATAACGCGAATTCCCGCTAATCGGATTGGGTGCCGCACATTCGCGGATCGACGTTTCTTTGCGCGAACAGGACAGCGCCTTCTCCCGATCGACAGGCGAGCCGCGAATCGCGCAGAGCGTTCTTTGATTGAATTCGTCTTGGCAGGCAAACGACAGCGCGCAGACCAATTCGGTCTGCGCGCTATTTTTACTGCTTCGTGGCTACTGCGTGCCGGGCGGCACCCAGTTCGACGCGATGTAGAGCTTTTTGTCCCGCTGCTGCGGGTCGTTCGTCTTCAGCGTCAACTCGAACAGATGCGGGCCGTCCATGCCCTCGTGCATCGTGAACTCAGTGGACAGGGTCGTGCTTTGGCCGGGCTTGAGTGTCGTCGTACCGACGACCGCAAGCGGCGGTCAACAACCCTGCAAGATCTTAATCGGCGCGGACGAATCCAGCACGAGCGTGCCGTCGCCGGTGTTCTGTACCTTGAACTCGGCGCGCACCATCTTGTTGAATGGCACCTTGCCGAAGTCGATCCGCTCGCGATCGACCGATAACTGCGGCGTGCCGCCACCGCCGCCCGAACCGCTGTTCAGCACGACCAACCCGACCGCCAGCAGCGCGAGCATAACGGCGCCGCCGATCAGCGCCGGCGCCAGCAGCGATGGCCTGCCGTTCTGGCGCGCAACGTTCTTGCTCATCTGCCCCTCGCCTCCATATACGTGATTACTGCTGCCATTCTATTTCGCGGGCGCAGGCCGATAAGAGGCGAGTGCCCCGTTCTGCGCGTGACGATTGACCGGCGCAGGCGCAGGCAGCGGGCGCCGCATGTGCACAGCCCCGCTCGTGTGCCCTGCGTCCCGTTTATTTCGCTGCGCGCTGCAGGCTGCGCACGTACGCGACCACGTCCGCCAGGTCCTGGTCGCTCAACGCCGGGTTGCCGCCCTTGGCCGGCATGTCGACTTTGGTCGTGTTCGCCGGGTCGCTCGCCGGGCGGCCCTTGGTCACGAACAGCACGAAGTCGGCATCCGAGATGCCCTTCAAGTAGGGGCTTACCACGAGGTTCTTGCCCAGCCCGACCTTGCCTTTGGCGTCGTCGCCGTGGCAGGCGTTGCATGTGCCGTGGAAGATCTTGTTTCCCTTGTCCGCTTCGCCCTTCAGGCTGGCGTACTTCTGGGCGCCGGCCGACACTTTGACCGCACCCCCGCCGCTCGACGCGACGGGCATGCCGCCGGTGGAGGCGGGCGGCAACGGCGAGCCGCAGGCGGTCAGCGCCAGCAGGGCCGCAGTGATCAGGCTCACGATCAGCGCAAACTGCTTCTTCATTGACTTGCTCCTCTTGATGGATGTGGTATTGGCTAACCGCCGTGCCCTGTGACGTGCACGTAGGCGCGCAATTCGTCCCAGCTCATAATCTGCGCCTTCAGGCTCGCTGCGTACGATTCGGCCGCCTGCTGATCGCCGAACGCGGCGATGCCTTTGCCCATCGGCGCGCGGATGTCCGGGCTCTGCACAAAGCGCGCTTTTTCGGCCCGGATCCAGTTTTGCGTGCCGTAATCATGCACGAAATAGGCCTGAACCTGCAAATTGGGCCGATCCATGTGAAAGACCAGCATTTCGTCGATGCAGTCGAATTTGTGCGCCTTGCCGCCGAGCTCCACCGTGGCGGCCGCGAAGCGCGCCTCGTCGATCAGCATGCTGCAACTTTCGCACAGGTCGCGGCCGTACGCGATCGACGGCGGCGCCGGCTGCCCGTCGCCGGACGCGCACGCGGACAGCGGCGCGCACAGTAATAACGCGCAGAGCATCAGCGCGCGCTTCATACGTCGCTCCGCCGGTTGAACAGCAGATAGGCCGCGCCGAACGACAGCCCGATCCAGAGCGCCAGCAGACCGGCCAGCACGAACGGCAGGCTCGCGCCGAACGCATAGGCGGCGTACTGGCCGGCCGCGCCAAACGTGTCGAGCGTCGCGCGCAGGCTGTAGACCGCTTCCAGCTTGAAGATCTGCAGCGGGTTCAGCACCAGCATCCACATCAACATCTCGGGCGCGGGTCGCAGCGCCAGCGTTGCCGCGATCAGCCCCATGTCGGCGAAGAAGACCAGCCCCAGCCATGCGATCAGCGCCGCGCCGAGCGCGGTCGCCGCCTTGCGGGTCAAAGCACTGATGATGAAGCCGAAGCCGAGCGAAACGAGCGCCAGCAGCAGCGTGCAGCCCGCGAGCGCCAGGTAGGCCGACGCGTCGCCGCCGCCGCTCAGCGCCATGCCGAAACCCGCCACGCCGAAGCCCAACCCCAGCGCAACGAACACGGCCAGCGCCGCGCCGAGCGCCTTGCCCAGGAATACCTCGGGACGGCCCACCGGCTGCGCCAGCAGATAGCCGAGCGTGCCGCGCTCGCGGTCGGCGGCGATGGCATGCGCGCCCACGCTCAAGCCGATCAGCGGCACGAACAAGAGAATCGCGTTGATCAGGCTGGCAGCCGTGCGCCCGAAGCCGCCCAGCCCGCCATAGCCCGATGCGGCCATGCCTGCCTGCGAGAGCGCGAATGCCAGCGCAGCGAACGCCACGGCGTAGAACGCCAGCCAGCGGTTGCGCAGCGCTTCGCGCATCTCGCGTTGTGCGAGGATCCAGACAATGTTTAGCTCCATGCGCGCCCCCGCTCCACCTCAAAGTTTGCCACATGCACGCCGCACGCAGCCAGCGTCTCGAACGGCCGCATCTTCTCCCCGGCCGGCACGCTGCACACGATCGTGCCGCGCCCGTTCAGGTGCGCGGCCAATCCGGCGGCCTGCAGGGCCGCGAGCGCCTCGGCGCGCTGCGCCTCGCCCACCCAGAGCGTCACCTCGACCTCCGGCATCCAGCGCGCCCGCAACTCTTCGGGGGTGACGATCTCCGCCAGCACGCCCTGATCAAGCACCAGCACGCGGTCAGCCAGCCCTTCCACTTCTTCGAAGCGATGCGACGTGAACACGATCGTCTTGCCCTCGGCGCGCAACTCGGCCAGCAGCGCCAGGTAATCGGCGCGCGCCTGCTTGTCGAGGTTGGAGGTCGGCTCGTCCAGCAACAGCAACGGCGGGTCGGCCAGCAGGGCCACGGCGAGCGCCAGCCGCTGCTTGAGGCCGCCGGACAGCGCGCTGACCGGCTTGGCGGCATGCTCGCGCAGACCCATGCGATCCAGCAGCGCACCGATGCGCCTGGCCGTTGCGACGCGCTTCAGCCGTGCGTAGAACTCCAGCGTCTGCTGCACACTCCAATCGTTGAACGCCGCTTCCTGCGGCACATAACCAAGCGCGCGCCGAGCCTGCTTGCCTGCGCGCTTCACATCGCGGCCGGCGACCGTAATCGCGCCGTCGAAATCGATCAGGCCGAGGATCGCCTTGATCAGCGTCGTCTTGCCAGCGCCGTTCGCGCCCCACAACGCCAGAGCCTCGCCGGTCCGCACATCGAAGGAGACACCTTCCAGCACGCGCACCGCGCCGTAGCGCTTGCCAACGGCGCGCGCGGCGACCTGGATCGCGGCGGCCGCGTTCGCATCGGATGATGCCGCATACGCTTGCATCGTGGTCGCCCCGGAGGCTGCGCGCCAGCGCGGCAAAGCCAGAACGCCCGTCAGGATACCGAGACTCATAAGCAATGCTCCAGCGGCGGCCGTGGCCGCCGGGTTAGTGGCCGTCGCGATGGCGTCCGGCGGGATGGCGGCGGGCAGCGCGCGCGGCCGCGCATCCACGAGCTTGGGCTCCGGGCGCACAATCGGGAACGTGGTAGCGGCCATTTCCAGCGCCTGCACGGTCGGGCTGTAGAGCAGCGCGCGCAACATCGGCTCGCGATCCATCAACCCGTCGAATAAGCGATCCGAATGATACGGCGCCTCGCCGAGCCCGTCGCCGTTCACGTCGAGACCGCCGTAATCGCTCCAGTAGTTGCCGTCCCACAGGTTCGCCGCCAGCCGACCGCCGCCCTGCACGCCGACCTGCTCGATGTTCTCCCAGAAGGTGTTGCCTTCGAACAGGTTGCCTTTCACGGCCGGCAGCAGAATGGCGCCGATGTCGTTGAACGCCACGATGTTGCCACGGAAGCGGCTGGGCGACTGCGGGGTGAACGGTGTGCCGTCGAGGAAGAAACCGGCGCGGTTGTCCACCAGCACGTTGTCGAGCACGGCGAGGCCGTCGGCGTCTTTGAAGCCGAGCGCGTAGCCGCTCGGGCCGCGCTGGCCGCGCAGCAGGTTCGCCTGCAGCACCAGATCCTTCGAATACATCGCGAAGATGCCGATCGAGTTGCCAATAACACGGTTGCGCTCGACATGCGCATTGTTGGAATACATCAGGTGCACGCCATAGCGGCCGCGCTCGATCAGGTTGTCGCGCACGATGATGTCGGAGGCGTACCACAACACGACATCGCGCGCGTCGTGGATGTGATTACGCTCAATCAGCCCGCGCGGGCTGTACCAGACGCGCACCGCGTCGCCCTTACGGCCGGTGTCATACTGCGCCTTGCTCGAGATCTCGTTGCCGCGCACGACGGCGTCGGCCGCTTTGGAGAGGAATACGCCGAACAGTACGTCATCAAGCCGGTTGCCCTCGATCGTGACACCGTCCGCCGTCACCGTGATGCCCGAGTCGTCGCGGTCTGGCTCGACGCCGCTGCCGCGCACGACGAAGCCGCGCAGCATCGCGCCATCCGCAGCCAGCTTGACCACGGTATCGCGCCCGCCGCCATCGATCACCGGCCAGTCGATGCCCAGCAGTTCAACGCGGCGCTCGACAACAACCGGCCCGGCATACGTGCCGCCGCGTACTTCGATCGTGTCGCCGTCGCGCGCATCGGCCAGCGCGGCCTGAATCGCCGTATACGGCCCCTGCGCCGAGACGACCAGCCGCGCCTGCGCGTGCGCGGTCTGCGCACCAGCCACGAGTAACGCGATCAGCAGCAGCGCGGCGGCCAGGCGTCTCATCCGTTCGCTGTCCCCGGCTCAGTCGCCACTGCAACGGCCTGCGCCTTGGCGCGCAAGCGCGCCTCGACGATCGGTTTGTACGCGGCGCGGTGGGTGTACAGCCCGACCAGTACCAGCGCCGACGCCAGGAACGCGAGCAGCAGGCCGAGCTGCGGCTCGGCGAGCGAGGCGAATTGCCCGATCTTGCCCTCGCCGATCAGCGGCGGCGTGAACGGCTTGATCGCGCCGCCCAGCGCCGACTTCGGGTCGATGCTGTGCCCGTAGTTGTAAAGTATCAGGAAGAGATCGGCCAGGAAGCCGAGCGGAAAGCCGATGGCCGGCAGCGCCAGCAAGGCCGCCCACTGGTTGTGCACGAACATGGTGGCCAGCAGCAACAGGCCGAGCGAGACCACGGCCAGCAGCGAAATCGAGCGCTCGAACTGGCCGCCATCGTTCAGCGGGGGCATGCCGAGGTAATGGTTCAGCCCGTCGATCTCGGTGACGTCGCCCTGGATATGGTTGATATACACGTCGACCTTCAGCCCCTTGGGGTACTGCGGCGCTTTGAGGGTCATGCGCCAGTAGGGCACGACGGCCGAGACCATCAGCAGTACCGCGGCGGCCATCAGCCACGCGCTGGGAATCAGGAACGTCAACAGCGGGCGGGTGCTGCCGTCGGGCAGCAGCACCTTGACATCGGGGTCGATCTGAATAGCCTTCATGGACACGCTTCCTTTCTGACTAGGCGGCGGGCAAGCGGCAGGGGGCGGTAGCTCGCTGCCGGCTGACCGTCGCAGGATCGCCGGGCAGACCGCGCGGGTCTTCAACACCCGCGCGGTCTGCCTGCGCGACGTTAAACGGTTACGGCTTCACCAGGAAGTAGCCCAACATCTCCAGATGCAGCGCGGAGCAGAACTCCGTGCAGTAATACGAATACGTGCCGGCCATGGTCGCGTCGAACTCGATCGTCTCGGTCTTGCCCGGCTCCAGGCTCAAGTTGATATTGTAACCCGAGAGGGCAAACCCGTGTGTTGCATCGCGCGTGCGCTCCAGGTTCGTCAGGTGCCAGACCACATGGTCGCCCTTGTTAACCTCGATCGACTCCGGCGAGTAGTGCGAGCGGATGACGGACATCCAGACTTCGACGTTCTTGCCGTTGCGTGTTACCTTGGCGTCCTTCTGGTCGGTGATGCCGTTCGGGTCCTTAGACATCGTTTCCGCGTTCCAGCCGACTTCCGGATACACCTCGAACGGCTTGAGCCGCTCGGCCTTGATGATCTGCGCGTAATGCGGCTCGGCCATGCCGATCGGCATGTCGTACAGCACCTTCATCGTGTCGCCCGGCTTGCCGATATCCACCAGTTGGAAGTTCTGCGGAAGCAGCGGCCCGACGTTGGCGAAGCGGTCGATACTCCACTTGTTCAGCGCAACCACGTAGTTGCCGCCCGGGGTTGCCGTGTCGCCCTCAACCGCCGTGATGTGGCCGATATTGTAGTTGACCGGCAGCTTCTGGATCAGTTGCCAGCCCTTCTCCGGGTGCTTCTTCTCGTAGGGGCCGCCGAGCGTCCAGCGCGCCACGGCCGAGTCGAGGAACAGCGAGGTGTAGGCATAGCCCTTGTCGTCATAGACGGTGTGCAGCGGGCCCAGGCCAAGCTCGACCTGCGCCTCCATCACCTTGTCCAGCGGGATCACCGGCACGCCGTAGGCGTCCTTGTTAAACCCGCCGCCCTTGATCGCCGCCTGAATCTTGTCGAACGAATAGATCGTCACATGCGGATCCAGCTTGCCGCCGACGACGATGAACTCGCCGCCCGGCGTCACGTCGGAACCGTGCGGGCTCTTCGGCTCGGGCGTGAAGTACAGGATGTTCTCGCTGATCGCCGTCTGCAGGTCGATCACGGCGATGCCGTTGAGCTTCTTGGTCTTGCCGGCCTTGAAGACCTCTTCGGCCTTCTTCCAGTTCATGATGTGCAGGTAGTCGGTGTCGTTCTTGGTCGTGCCGGCTTCAAACGGCGGCAGGCCCTTCTCGACGCCGCCGGTCGCCATTTCGGTGTTGAACGAGTTGCAGAACGCCCAGCCGTCGCTGGGGCCCTTGCCCGCGTCGCACAGATCCTGGAAATACGGCGGCAGTTCGATCTGGAACGACTGGTTGATGTCGATGCGGCCCTTCTGGCGGTCGAACTTCCAGTAGGTGATGAAGCCGCGGTACTTGTCCTTGTACTGGTCGAGCGGCGCGTACTCGTAGTTGAGCGGCGCGGCATACTGCGGACCCTCGACGACGTACTCCGTGTTGGGCGTCACGAAGGAGCCGCCGTGGTCGTTGATCGCGTTCGGCGTCTTGAGGATCTGCTTGGTGGCGAAGTCGCGCAGGTCGATCACGGCGATGCGCGCGTTGGCCTTGTCGTTGATGAACGCGTACTGGCCGTCATACGAGCCGTTGGTCTCCGAGATGTTCGGATGGTGCGTGTCGGCCCACAGCACCGGGTTGCCGTTGACGTTGCCGCCCTTCAGGATCTCGTTGCCGGAGCCGCCAAAGCCCCAACCCTGCCATGGCTCGGGGGTGAACACGCCGATGACTTTCAGGATACGCATTGACGGCACGGCAATCACCAGCACTTGCCCGGACTGCCCGCCGGATGCAATCATGATGTACGGGTCGGTCTTGCCCGACGGCATGTACGTCTTGAGCGCGGCGTACACGTCGTCGTTGGTCAGGCCGCGCTCCTTCGCGAGGGCGGCCGCGTCGCCGGCCAGCCCGGTCGCCACGGAACCGGTCCCGCCGGCCGGCGACGGGCCCGTTTCACAGGCGTTCAGCAGCAGCAGTATGGCGGCCACCAGCACCAGCACGGCGACGACCCGCCGGCGGGTGATGGCCCTTCGATATGACAGCGGTGCCAATTCAGCCTCCTTGAGTGATGGAATCGGTATCTTGAAACAAACTGGCTAACTCCGTTTCAAGATATCCCATCCGGAGGTGTTTGGCTGTGACAAAAGTCACCTGCGACGATGTGACTTTTCTCATAGGCCAGGCGGCCTGAAAAACCTATAATCGGCGCAAGTTGACTGGCCGGATCGGCTGCGGACTGCCCGGCATAATGCGCAATGTCCGGCCCGCCGATGCCGGGAACACGCAAGGCGCGCAATCCACTCATCGTGTGCGGAACGATCAGGAGGACCTATGGCGAGAAGCGCGGGCACAAACGCATCGTGTGCATCCCCGGCGCCCAAGGCGGCGCCGGACAGCCTGCTGGAGATTGTGTTCGTGGAAGATCTGCGGCGGCCGCCCAAACGCGCGCCGCGCCCGGCCAAAGCGCGCAAATCGAACCCGAAGCGGCTGGCGGCCGGAAAAAAACAACTCGCCCGACCCCGCAAAGCAGGGTCGGGCGAGAGAGGGAGGGGGAAGAAGGCTATTCGCTAACTACGGTGGGAGTATCCCACAGACCCATGGCATCTTCACGGGACAATTGTCCCGAAACGAACATGTCATTTGTCACGTTGTCCTTTGCGCCACGCCCTCGCTTTGCGGTACAATAGCCTGTATAGGGAAAAGTGACTATGGGCGCCAACCACCAATCGACAGGCGCAGGGCACAAAGGCGCAACGTCTTTGTCGTTGCGCATCAAAATTCTGCGTGAACAGCCGTATTTCTCCGTCTTGCCCGACGCCGATCTGGAGTATTTGGCCGAGCAACTGATCGAACGGCGTTTCGCCAAGGGCGAGAACGTATTCCTTGAAGGCGACCCGTGCGACGGGTTGTATATCGTCTGCGAAGGGCAGGTGCGCATCTTCAAGCTTTCAGCGGATGGCCGCGAGCAGGTGCTGACCTACTGCGCCGGCCGGCAGTCGTTCAATGAGGTCGCGGTGTTCGACGGCGGCCCCAACCCGGCGCACGTTATCGCGGCGGCGCCGTCCATCATCTGGACTGTGCCACGCGAGTTGATCTTTGACATGCTACGCACCCGGCCGACGATGGCGAACGCCATTATTCAGAACTTCGCGCACCGCCTGCGGCACCTGGTCGGCCTGGTCGAGGACCTCTCACTGCGCCACGTCACGGCGCGGCTCGCCAAGTTGCTGGTCGAGGCGGCCTCCGGCGAACTGGACGTGCATGCCATGACGCAGCAGGAACTGGCCGCGCGGCTCGGCACCGTGCGCGAGATGGTGGCGCGCTCGCTGAAACTCATGGAAACGCGCGGGCTGATTCGCCTGGAGCGCGGCCGCATCGTAATCCTCGATCGGCAGACGCTCGAGAAGATGGTATGATCCCGGCCCTGGCGCGCGCACGCCTGCTGGTTGGCCTGGCGCTCTTTGCACTGCTGGCCGGCCTGTGGGCCGCGCTAACGCGCATCGGCTGGGAGTGGCCGTCCTTCGATACGCTGGTTGCCGCGCATGGCCCGCTGATGATAGCTGGCTTCTTCGGCACGCTCGTCAACCTGGAGCGCGCGGTGGCGCTGGACCGCCCGTGGGCCTACGCGCCGTCCGCGCTCTCCGCGCTCGGTGCGCTGGCCACGCTGACCGGTTTCTTCCCGGCGGGACCGGCGCTCATCACGCTCGGCAGCCTCGCGGCGGTCGGCGTCCATCTGTGGATGCTGCGCCGCCACACGGCCATGCACACAGGCGCGATGGTGTGCGCTGTCATCGCATGGGCGGGCGGCAACCTGGTCTGGCTCTCCGGCGCCGCCATCTTTCACGCCGCCATCTGGTGGATGGCCTTCCTCGTATTGACGATCGCAGGCGAAAGACTGGAACTGGGGCGCGTGCTGCGACCGTCGCGCCGGCGTCGCGCGCTCTTCGTTGCCGGGCCGCTGGTGCTCCTCGCCGGCCTCGGCGTGACGCTGGCTGACTTCGACGCCGGCATTCGCCTGGCGGGCGTTGGCCTGCTGGCGCTCGCGCTCTGGCTGTTTACGAACGACGTCGCGCGGCGCACCGTGCGCGGGAGCGGCCTCACACGCTACATCGCCATCTGCCTGCTGTTAGGCTACGGCTGGCTGGCGATCGGGGGCGTGCTGGCGATCGGCTTCGGCGGCGTGCTGGCCGGACTGCTGTACGACGCCGAACTGCACGCCGTCCTGCTCGGCTTCGTCTTCAGCATGATCTTCGCGCACATGCCGATTATCCTGCCGGCGGTCATGCACCTCAGCGTGCCGTACCGTTCGACGTACTACCTGCACGTCGGACTGCTGCACGCATCGCTCGCGCTGCGGATCGCGGGCGACCTGCTCGTCAGCGTGCCGGCGCGGCAGTGGGGCGGCTTGCTGAACGTCGTGGCGATCCTGCTCTTCCTCGGCGCGACCGGCCGGCAGGTCTACCTCGCCAACTTCCGGCGCCCCACGACCACGGCACAATAGAACGGCCCCGCAAACGCGGGCCCCTTCTTGCTTCTGTATGGACCGGAGACATGGTTTACACTCGTTCGGGGACATAGGTTACATGGCCAGTGGTGCTGTGCGTGCGTAGATTGAGGCTGCCCAGCGCATGCTGGCAGAAATACACGTGCCACTCGTCCTCCGCCAGCAGACGCAG
>JACRMK010000047.1 GCA_016235055.1 Chloroflexota bacterium
TCCCAACGAAGTTGGGAGGGGGTCGGGGGGAGGGCAGCGCCACTTTTTCGGCGGGCCAGCTTGCGCGACAAGCGCCTGAGAGCCAGCGCATCGCAAGCGGCATTGGAAAGTACCCGTACAAAGCCAAATTGAGAATTGCTGAGAGCGCGCTCGACCCCTTGACATCGCAGCTCATTTGTAGTACTATATCGGCATCGGATATATCCGGTGGAGATACAGTATGCCGATACCCTATTCTGAGACGCCTCTACCGTTGCCGCCTGCGGCGTTCCATATCTTGCTGGCGCTGGCGGACGGTGAAAAGCACGGCTATGCCATCATGCTGGAGGTCACCGCGCTGACTCGCGGTCACCTCAAGCTTGGACCCGGTACACTATACGGCACCATCAAGCGCATGCTGGGCAACGGCTGGATTGAGGAATCGGGCGATCGGCCCGCCCCCGAGGAAGACGACGAACGCCGGCGGTATTACCGCCTGACCGACCTCGGGCAAGCGGTAGCGCGCGCGGAGGCGACGCGCTTGGCGCGTCTGGTTGACATTGCACGCTCTAAAGGGCTGATGACCAAGCCGCGCCCGGCCGGCGTGAGGAGCTTATGACTGGCGACCCCTTAACGGTTTCCCTGCGCGTATTCCGGCAACTGCTGCGTCTGTATCCATCGCAATTTCGCTCCGACTATGGCGACGAGATGTTGCACGTATTCCGGCACGTGGTCAGCGACGAGTACACACAGGGCGGCGCGCGGAGCCTGACCGCATTGTGGTTGCGAACGGTCCCGGATCTCGTGGTGAACGCGGCAGACGAACACATACAAGAGGGGGGTGTGACAATGCGCTCAAATCTAATTCGAGTTTTTGCATTGGCCGGGCTGGCCAGCGGCGCGCTCTTGATTGCGTACAGTCTGATCGCCAATATGCGGTCTCCCGGCATCGTAAATGGTCCGCACCGCGACTTGGATGACATCGGCATTTGGTTTATCTGGGGCTTGCTGCTGTTTGCTGCAAGCATGCTGGGCGTATTTCTGCACTTGTCCCGCTGGTGGTCCCTGCCGACAAGGGTCATGTGCTTGCTTGCTGTGTTCGGACCAGTCCTATCAATGCTATCCGGTCTGCTCAGCGACTACTTTCTCGTTTTCATAGCAGGCTACTTATTGATGGTCGGTGGTCTGCTCTTCACCGGTGTGCTGCTGCTGCGCCAGCAGGGCATGCAGATGTTCGGGTGGCTGCTGCTCAGCATCGGCGGCTCGTGTCTCTTCTTCAATTCGGAAGATGCGCGCGTGCTGTTTCTCGCCATCGCCGGCATGTTGATCATGGCGCTGTCGGTGGTGCTCATCAGGGGAGTACCGCAAGATAGGAGCGAACCGCCGCTGGCGGCATAGTCGGTCGCGACGCTGCTCCGCGACACCTCCATCAGTCAGCTCGTTTTTTTCAGAATCGCCGCAAACCGCTTCATCCGGCGGTTCCTCGTTTTGAGGGAAAGGGAGGAAGGGTTATGAGAAGGATTCTGGTATGGGGTGCGCTGATCGGGTTCTGCCTGGCGGCATGGGCGGGCAGCGCGGCGGCGCAGACGGCGAGCGCCACCGCCGAGTTGAAGAACGCCGCAGGTCAGGTAGTCGGCACGGCGACGCTCGTGCAGGCGTCGGGCGGCGTGCGCGTGACAGCCAGCGTGAAAGGGTTGCAGGCTGGCAAGCACGGCATTCACATCCATGCCGTGGGTAAATGCGAAGGTCCCGACTTCACAACCGCCGGCGGGCACTTCAACCCGGACGGCAAACAACACGGCGCGCAGAACCCGGCTGGAGCGCATGCAGGCGATCTGCCGAACCTGACCGTCGCCGTCGATGGCAGCGGCGCGTATGATGCGACCGCGGCGAAGGCAACGCTGGCGAGCGGAGCGCCCAATTCATTGTTTGACGCCGACGGCAGCGCCCTCGTGATTCACCTGAGTGAAGACGATGAGAAAACGGATCCGACCGGCAACAGCGGTGCACGCATCGCCTGCGGCGTGATTGCGCTCTCCGTACTGCCGCAGTCCGGCGCAGACGGCACGCTGCCCGCGCCGCTGTGGCTTGCGGCCATTGTGGGGGCATGCGCGGCGCTGGGTGCCGCCTGGCGCTTGCGTCGCGCATAGCGCCCGGCAGACATGGCTAGTCGCGATGCGCCCGCGTGTGCGGGCGCATCGCTTTTTTCTTGCGAGGACGACGCTCGCCACGCGCTAGCGCGCGTGAGGTCAGTCGGCCCATGCCATTCTCCGGCTGGACGCCTAACACACGCTTCGCTATGCATTTGAGTCTCGGTCTGGACTTGTTGTTACGGGTGTTCCTGCAGCTGATCCGGCGGTAGGCATATGCGGGCAAACAGTGGGACTATGATCCTATTGCGTTTGCGTCCCAACTGTGTTTGACAAACACCCGCATAAGTACCATGATACATATTGAATTACGGCTGCGAGCGCCCGCGCGGGCGCCTCGCTATTGCGCGTTGCTAAAAGGAGGGCATCTATGAATGTGCAACGCAGGTTATTCGTCGCTCTTGCTCTCGTTCTCTCCGTGGCGACGCTCCTTGCGGCGCCGGCGGCGCTGCAGGCCGCCGTGAACGAGCCCGGCCAGGCTGATGAGGGCGTGATGGCGGTTGTCGACATGGTCGGCTACGGCATCGGCGGACCAGGGTGGAACGTGCCGCTGGACACGCCCGGCCTGGTTAATCCGGCAGACAGCATGGACGGGTTGACGACCGTGGCGATGCTGCCGGCGGCAAGCCCGGCGCCGGCTCCCGCTGCGACGAACGTAATCGTGCTCTGGACGTACGGCGTCAAGCGCGGCGACACGCTGTCGGCCATCGCGAAGCGGTATGGTACCACCGTCGGCACGCTGGCGACCATCAACCGCATCCGCAACGTCAACCGCATCTATGTCGGCCAGGCGCTGAAGATCCCGAAGGTCGTGGACGTTACGACGACCGACACCGGCACGACCGATGCCACCACCGACGTCATTCCGGGCAGCGTGCACACGGCTATCTGCAACCCGCTGATTAGCGTGACCGCGCCGCAGGTGAACGAGACGCTGGCTGGCAACTCGGTGCAGATCGTGGGTTCGGTCTCATTGCCGGCCGGTTTCGACCCGGGCTCGAGCGGCTTTTCGTTCTACAAGGTCGAGTGGGGCCAGGGCGTGAAGCCGATCCTGTTCAACGTGATCAATGACGTTCACTACAACACGGTCAGCGGCTCGACGCTTGAGACATGGGACATCACCAACCTGCCGAACGACGTCTACACGCTGCGCCTGTACGCCGTTAGCTCGCGCGGCAACTTCCCGCCGCCGTGCGAAGTGCGGGTCACGATCCAGAAGTAACCCAACCGCAGATCGAGTATTGCGGCCGGCCAATGATGTCCGGCCTTTTTGTTGCCTGCGCCCGGTCGCGGGTTGGCTGAACTGGGATGAATGGCTGTGCAGTCCCGAAGTGTTTCTGACGAGCCGCCCAGCGTCGGAGGCGCGCCGGCGAATCCCTTTCGGGTCTCGACGCTCGGAGCGGCGCTGGCAGTTCGTCGGTATACCCGCAATTCTCTATAACTTTGACAGTCATCCCGGCTGTGCTATACTGTGCCTGTCCCTGTGGAGGGATGGCAGAGTGGACGAATGCGGCGGTCTTGAAAACCGCTATGGCGCCTCGCGTCATCGGGGGTTCGAATCCCTCTCCCTCCGTCGGCCAGCCGCCTGCGCAGCACAATCAGGCTGGCACGAGGACACGATTGGGGAGGTGGCCGAGTGGTCGAAGGCGCCCGCCTGCTAAGTGGGTATAGGGGTGTAAAACCCTTATCGCGGGTTCAAATCCCGCCCTCTCCGCCAAATGGTAACGGCTCGCCCCAATCCGGGCGAGCCGGTTGATTTTTATCGGCCCGACCATCCTCTGCGCTCGATTTCCGACTATGTCCTGGGTTTACCTGATGATCGCCATTGTTTCCGAGGTGATCGCCACGTCGACGCTGAAAGCCACCGCGGGTTTCACCCGGCTGATTCCGTCCGTGATCGTCGTGCTCGGGTACGGCGCTTCGTTCTACTTCCTCTCCCTGACGCTCGACGAGATTCCGGTCGGCATCAGCTACGCGATCTGGTCGGGCATCGGCATCGTGCTCATCGCCGTGATCGGGTTGGTGGTATACAAACAGGCGCTGAGCATCCCGGAGATCATCGGGCTGGTACTCATTGGCGTCGGGATCGTCGTTATCAACCTGTCGTCCAGCAGCACCGCGCATTAGCGCCGGCTCAGTTCATAGCCCCATGCAGATCCTCGCCATATCCGATATTCACGGCAACCGTTCGCAACTGCGCGCCATCCTGGCGCAAGCCCGCCCCGCCGACCTGATCGTGCTGGCGGGCGACCTGACGCACCTCGGCAACCCCGACGAGGCGCAAGCGATCGTCGCGCTGTGCCGCCAGCACACACCGGAGGTGCTGACGGTGACCGGCAACTGCGACGACGCGCTGATCGAGAAATACATGGCGCTGGACGGGCATTCATTGACCGGCGCGGGGCGCATGGTGAGCGATACCGGTTTCTTCGGCGTCTCGGCCGCGCAACCGTTCATCGGCAACACCTGGGAAGTCGATGAGAGCCAGTTGGCGGCCTGGGCTGCGGCCGGCCATGCCGCCGTGGCGGACGCGCCGCGCAAGGCGCTGATCTCGCATCCGCCGCCGCACGGTTTCGTGGATATGTCGTACCACAAGACGCATGGCGGCAGCCGCGCCGTGCGCGAGGCGCTCGACCGGTACCGGGTCGACCTGCTGGTGTGCGGACACATTCACGAGGCGCGCGGTGTGGCCGCCTACAACGGCACGATGATCGTCAACTGCGGCCCGGCGTGGATGGGCTTCTACGTCGAGGTCGATTGGGACGAACGTCCCGTGGTTCAACTGCGGATGGCGGCGTAATACCGATTCCACTTGATGCTGTTCCCATCGAACAATCATGCATGACAGGACAAGGGGACGTTCTCAAGTCGAAACAGGTTGACTTCCGGATTTTAGGTCCTTCGCGCGCGCAGCGCCATGGAAGTGGTGGATACCGCCTGCGCGCTCAGGATGACCTTCATTGGCTCGTTCGGTTCCGTGATCTACTGGGACATGGTCGCGTCCTACCGGCATAACGACCCAAATACAACAAAAAGCGGGGGACGCCAGCACCAGGCGTCCCCCGCGCATTTCAACACGTTCAGTTCTGCAGCGGCGTCAGATAGAGCGTCGTGCCGCTGACCCAGTAGAGCCGTCGGGTCGCCTCGTCGATGGCCAGCCCGCGCAGGTCGCTCATCGACTGCGCATCGTCGGGCTTGTACTGGCGCACATATTCGCCGGTCTTGTTGAACTGCACGATGCGGCGGTTGCCCGCATCGGCCACCCACAGCGACGGCGAATTCGCCTGCGCCACGATCGCGACCGGCTTCCGCAGCGGCGTGTCCAGCCCGCGTTTGTCGAACGCGACCAGGTTGCCGGCGTCGAACTTCATGATCGTGCCATCGGCCAGCGCCACCCACACAAAGCCATCGACCGCCATGCCGGTCGCCCCGGCGAAATCGACATGCTGCAACGGCGACAGGTAGTCCACTGGCGGCGTCTTGTACTCCTCGCCGGTCGGCGCGAACTTGAGGATGCGGTTGGCCTTGGCATCGAGCACATACAGGCTGCCGTTGAACGACTCGCCGAAGGTCGCTTCCTGCCAGCCGGGCGCCACGGCGACCGACAGCACGGTGATGCCGCGCGCCGGCGCGTACTCGATCACCTGCTTCTGTGCGGTCAGCGTGAGCAGGCCGGTGGAGATGCGCCCGCCGCCCGCCGTGCCCCAGAAGATATCCGACAGCGCCCCGACCACGATCGAGCCGCGCTCATCCCCCTGCCGCATCACGACCGGATTCGGCGACGGCACCGGCGACGGCGAGCGCGTCGGGGTTGGCTGCAACTGGTCGCGCGCATCGTTCAGCAGGAACTTGTACAGGCGGTGCGTGCCAGAGTCCAGCACGTACAGCTCGTTGCCGCGCGCGACAACGGCGCCCGGTTTGCTGCCCGGTTCGTCGAACGTATACAGTTGCGGGTGCAAATAGAACGTCGTCGCCTTGTTGAGCACGTCCAGTTCTTTGCCGACCTGCCCCTGCAAGTCCCTGGCACGCGAGTCGCGCACCGCGCTGTCCGACGGCTGGATTTTGATCGCATCATTCAGCAATGCAGCCGCCTTCTCCAGGCCGGTGCGCCGCGCGTTGCCTTCGCTGGCCATCGCCGTCTGGTAGGCGCTGGTGGCCTGCGCCACCAGATCGGAATAGCGCCGGGTGTTGTCGGCGTTGCTCCGGAACCACATGACGGCGCCGAGCGCAATGACGACCGCGGGCAGTCCGAACGCCATGAGCCTGGCGAAACTGGAGTCCAGCGGGTTGTTGTTGTATTCCACCCGGCGCACCGACGGCGTCACGCGCGGCGTCGTGGATTCGTGCTCCGGCAAAGCACGCACGGCGATCGCCCCGCCGATGCGCAGGAACGCCGCCAGCGCCTTGGCGAGATATAGCACGGAGATCGCGACCACCTCAAGGTACGGCCGCAGATCCGGCAAGTGGAACTCGCGGGGCGGCTTGGCTTCGGCCGGCGGGTGCGGCACGGCCAGCGTCAGTCCAACGCGCGATGGCCGCGCTTGCGGCTCAGGATCGGGCACGCGCGGCTCTCGCGGGGCAGATGACTTTTCGACAGCGGGCACCGCTTCGCGCGCGGTGCGCCGGTTTGGCGTCGGCACAGCCGCTGTGCGCGCGTCGGATGGCGCAGGCTCAACGGCGCGCGCGCGCTGCATGTTCGCCGCCGGTATGGCCGACCGGCTGGCTGGCTGGCCGGACGGCTCAATGGCCAGGACGGTAAAGTCGACGTCGGGTGCCAGGCGGTGCAACGCCGCGCCGGGGTCGGCTTCGGACAGCGCCTCCGCGATCAGCAGTTCACCCACGTCGCGTGCCACCGTCGCGGTCGCCAGCATGAGCTTGTCGTCTGCATACAGCCCGATACGCAGCAGGTCGGGGTCGGATTCGCCGAGGCCGCCGCGCATGTGCCGCAGTACCTCGCCGCCGGTATCGCCATCCAGCCAGACCGATTCCAGCGGCCAGCGCATCAGGTGGCCGTCGCGCAGAATCCAGCAGGCCGCCGGTTCCACCTGCGCCAGCAGCGCCTCGTCTTTCTGGATGATCAGCGCGGTCAATCCGCACTGGGCGCCGGGCGACTGACGCAGCACCTGTCCGGCGGCGCGGACCACCTGCTGCAGCGCGCCGGTCAGGCTGCCGCGCGCGCGGCGATAGGTCTCGTCAATGGCGAAGATAATCCGGGCGGCCAACGCATCGTCGGCGCCCGTTTCGACAAGCACGTAGAGCGGCGGTCGCTGGGGAACGTCCGCGACGCTGAGGATATTCGGTGCTCCGGCACTTCCTTGGCCGTTGCGCACACGAAAGCGGGTAATCGCAGCTTGTCGGCTCATCGAGGGATCGCAGCTATTGTACCATAGTTCGCGCGTGCCATGCCAGCGTAGTTTTTGCGGACGGTGTATACGGGCATTTCCCCGTTCCGGCGGCCCCGGAATACCAGGAGCCACCTTCCACAAAACCCGTAGATGCGGCACAACATCGCGGCTGCGCCTCGATCCGCAGGGTGTGCGGTCCCTGCCAGCGCACAGCACGCATGTTTGTATGGTGCGGACTGTCCGAACCGTTCGACTGACTCCCCTTCGACAAGCTCAGGGCACGCCTGTGACAAGGTATACCCGAAAAGTGTCGGAGGCACGATGTCGCCGCCACGAAATAACCCGTCATTCCGGCATGGTTCTGGCCGGAATCCACTCAAAACAGTGACTCTGGTTATGGAGAGAGTGGATGCCGGCTAACTACCTGCCGGCATGACGATTGGTCGCAGCCGCGACAGTTTGTTGGTATACCCCTGTGACAAGTCTGAGGTCGCGTCAGCGCTCGAGTAGTATAGTATACTGCGATAGACCAAACGCACACGGGGAGGCAGACAATGGGCATCTACGAATCGCTCGGCGTGACGCCGATCATCAACGGCACCGGCACGTTTACGCGGCTGGGTGGCACGCTCATGCCGCCGGAGGTCGTCGAGGCGATGGCGCAGGCCTCTCGGCAGTTTGTCGCCATTGAGGACCTGCAATACCGCGCGGGCCAGGCGATTGCCGGTATGGTTGGCGCCGAGGCGGCCTACATCACGTCAGGCTGCTACGCGGCGGTTGTGTTGTCGGTGGCAGCCTGCATCACGGGTGGCGACCCGGCGCGCATGGATCGCCTGCCGCGCACGGAGGGCATGAAGCACGAGGTGATCTTGCTCGCATCGCAACGCAACTCATACGACCACGCTATCGAAGTAGCTGGCGGCCTGATTGTCGAAGCCGGCCACGCCGATGGAGCGACTACAGACGATGTCGCCGCCGCGATCACACCGCAGACGGCCGCCGTTGTCTTCTGGCCGGACTGGCCGGGCACGACGCTGACCATCGCGGATATCGTCGCCGTCGCGCGCCCGCGCGGCGTGCCGGTCGTCGTGGACGCCGCCGGGCGGCTCGGCGTACCGGAGCGATTGAAAGCCTACGTGGCGCAGAAGCCGGATCTCGCCTGCTTCAGCGGCGGCAAGCACATCCGCGGGCCGCAGGTATCCGGCTTCGTCTGCGGGCGCGCCGATCTGATCTCGGCCATCGCGTGGCAGCACCTCGACATGGACTTCACGCCCGCCGTCAGCGTGTCGCCGCGCGCGCTGCTCAACGTGGAGCAAATGCCGTTCGTGCCACGCCAGGGCATCGGGCGCGGATTCAAAGCCGGTAAAGAGGAGATCGTCGGACTGGTGACGGCGCTGCAGTTGTTCATACAGCGCGACCAGAGCGCCGAGCGTGCGCGCTGCGAGCGGGCCATCGGCGACGTCATCGCCGGGCTGGCCGGCAACCCGTTTGCGCGCGCCGAGGCCGTGCCGGGCGACGGCTATTCACAAGTGCGCGTGGTGCTGAACGAGGCGGCGCTGGAGATGAGCGCCTACGAGTTTTGCCTGGAGTTGAAACGCGGCGCGCCGCCGATCCATCCGAGCGAGCGCGAACTGGAGAACGGCGCACTCGTCTTCAACCCGTTCAGTCTGGTCGCGGGCGACGCGCAGACGATCGCGCGGCGCATTAGCGAGATCGTCGCGCGGGCGCGGCCCGGCTAACCCTCGCCGTCGTCGCCGCGCATCAGCCGCTCGGCGCGCTGCAGGAGTTCCTGCGCGCGCGCGGGCGGCACCTTCTTTTCATCGAAGTAGCGCGCCAGCGCCTCGACGGGCGTCAACCCCTCGACGCCGGCCGCCCCCAGCCGCACGCGGTCGGTCTGCCGCACCTCGCGCGTGATGCCCGCCACATGCCACGCTGGCTTGAGCGCCTGCCGGATGTCGTTATCGCGCAGCAGCCCGGCCCTCTCCGGCGTCGTGCGAATGACGAGTCGCACGATCGCGCCATCGATGCTGCGCGACTGGATTGCGGCCAGCACATCGGTCGTCGGGTCGTCCGACTCGGCGTCGGCGCGGATCGTGACGAACGGGCGCGCATGGATGCGCACGAACTGCCAGTCGGCGCGGCCGCGCGCCAGGTCGACGAGCACGAACCCTTTGTCGTCGTTCTCTTCGCCAAAGTCGAT
The DNA here is from genome assembly GCA_016235055.1 of Chloroflexota bacterium. Classification (NCBI taxonomy): domain Bacteria; kingdom Bacillati; phylum Chloroflexota; species Chloroflexota bacterium. The sequence goes on from JACRMK010000047.1 coordinate 9,675, forward strand.
GCGGTCGAGGCTGCCCGGGTAGATCACCGGCGGGTTGCTGTTGAGCACTTGGTGCTTGTGGATGTGTCCGAGCGCCACATAATCAAACGCCGGGTGCGCGACGATGCTCGGCGGCAGGACCAAGTCGGCGCCCAGCATCACGCTGCGCTCGGAGCCATAGGTGGCGCCCTGCACCGTGCCGTGCGCGGCCAGGATGGCCGGCACGGCCGGGTCGAGCTGCTCGATCAGGTCCTCGACGATGCGCGCGACCTTCTGCACCATGACGCGGTTGAGCGCGTCAAGCGACAGGTTCTTGAAATCGTCGCGCGCCAGGATCGTCGAGCGCACCAGCCATGGCAGCGCCACGATCTGCACCGGACCGTGGGCCGTTTCGATGCGGTAAATGTCCGGCTTCGAGGCCAGCGTGACGCCCGGCACGTCGAGCGTGGCGAAGATCTCGACCGAGTTGGCGCGCCCGGCCGCGTTTGGCAGGTCGTGATTGCCGACCAGCAGGAAGACCGGGATGCCGGCCGCGCGCAGCCGGTTGATGCGCGCCACAAACTCGCGCTGCTGCGTCGGCGATGGGTCGCGCGTGCGGTAGGCATCGCCGGCGAACAACACCAGGTCGACCGGCGCGGCCACGGCGGCGTCGATCAACTCGTCGAGCGAGTGCAGGAAGTCGAGCAGACGCGTATGCAGGCCGGTGGCCGCGTCGGTCCGGCCGTAGTTCTCCATGCCGAGGTGCAGGTCGGCAAAGTGCAGTATCTTCATCGGCGCTGATTCTACACCCATTGGCCGCGATGCGGCTATCTGGCTATTCGGTCAGGGTATACCGCCAAACTGTCGGAGGCACAACGGATCGTCATGCCGGCATGGTGTTAGCCGGCATCCACGCCAACCGCAACCCTGAGCGTCTGTGTCGAACCGCTTGAGTGGATTCCGGCCAGAAACATGCCGGCATGACGGATTGGCCAGCCGTGCGGCCCCGACACTTTTGCGGTATACCCGTCTGGCCGCCCGCAATTCGATTTGCGCGGGAGGGGGCGGATATGTATAATACTCGCGCCGTATTTCACAAGACCTCCAGCAAGGAGCGTGGCGATGCTCTCCGATTATGCAGCCGTAGGCGTATTCCTTTTAGTGGTTTTGACCATCCCGTTCGGCGGCTACCTGGTGACGTGGCTCCTGCGCCCCAAAAAGCCGTACGCGCTCAAGAACCAGACCTACGAGTGCGGTCTCGAAACGGTTGGCGATACGTGGGTGCAGTTCAAGGTGCAGTACTACATCTATGCCCTCGTCTTTGTCGTCTTCGACATCGAAACCGTGTTCATCTACCCCTGGGCGGTTGCTTACAACGCCGTCGGCATCTTCGCCATGATCGAGATGATCGTTTTCGTCCTGATTCTCGTCGTCGGTTTGCTGTACGCCTGGCGCAAGGGCGCTCTGGAGTGGATTTAACCGCTTGATTCGGATACGATATCTATGACTCCCATCAAAGAGTTGGACATCATTTACTGGCCGTTCCGGGTCATCGGCAACTTCCTGTATGACCTGCTGAATGGCCTGATCGTCAAATCGCTCGGTTGGCCGGGCTGGGTCGTGCAGTTGATCATGATCCTGCTGGGCGTCACCTTCGTGGTCGTGTTCGCCATGGTGACCATGATGTTCCTGACGTGGCTGGAGCGCAAGGTCATCGGCCGCATCCAGGACCGCATCGGCCCCAATCGCGCTGGCCCGTTCGGGTTGCTGCAACCGGTCGCCGACATGCTCAAGTTGTTTACGAAGGAAATGATCGTGCCGGACCGCGCCGACAAGATCGTTTACTATCTGGGACCGGCGATTGTCGTCGTCCCCGCCTTTCTGATCTTCTCGGTGCTGCCGTTCGACCAGTCGGCGATCATCGCCGACCTGAACATCGGCTTCCTGTTCATCGCCGCCATCGGCTCCACCTCGACCATCGGTCTGCTGATGGCCGGCTGGGCGTCGAACAACAAGTACGCCCTGCTCGGCGGCATGCGTGCCGTCGCGCAATTCGTCTCATACGAGATCCCGCAGGTGCTGTCGGTCGTCGGCGTGCTGCTCCTGGCCGGCTCCCTGCAGATGGGCAAGATCGTCGACTCCCAGGCGTACGTCTGGAACGTCTTCCTGCAGCCGGTGGCGTTCGTCATCTTCCTGATCGCTTCGATCTCGGAAATCAACCGCACGCCGTTCGACCTGCCGGAAGCGGAGTCGGAAATCATCGCCGGCTACCACACCGAGTACGGCGCGATTGGCTTTGCCTACTACCAACTCGCCGAGTTCATCAACATGTTCGCCGTCTCCGCCATCGGCGCGACGCTGTTCCTCGGCGGCTGGCAGGAGCCGTTCGGCATCAGTTGGCTCCTCGGCTTCCGCCTCGTGCCGGGCATCGTTTGGTTCATCGGCAAAACGTACCTGCTGGTCTTCGTGATGATCTGGCTGCGCGGCACGCTGCCGCGCCTGCGCGTGGATCAACTGATGAACTTCGCGTGGAAGGTGCTGGTACCGCTGGCGCTGGTCAACCTGGTGCTGGCGGGCGTGGGCATCAGTCTCTCGGACTATATATTCACGTTGATCTATGGCGCGGCGCCGAAGGCGGGCTACACGTCAGCCAACTACTTTGCGGGTTGGTGGACGGCGGTCCCGGTCTTCGTCGTGCTGAACGTGATGATGTACTTCACGTTCCGCGCGCTCTACCGGCGGCCGAAGGTGCAGCGCCGCACGGTCACGATGGTTTCGCGCCCGGCGCCCAGCCAGCCGGTGGCGGGCGGCGGCTCGTAGCCGCGAGGCTCCGAACTCTAACTAGCGGAAGGCGTTCATGGAACTAATCGTCTTTCTGGGCGCGGCCGGCATCGCCGTCATCGGCGCGGCCCTGCTCGTCTCCCTGCACAACCTGGTGCGCGCGGTGCTGGCGATGATCCTGTCGTTCACGGGCGTCGCCGGCCTGTACCTGCTGCTGAACGCCGAGTTCCTGGCGGCGGTGCAGATTCTGGTGTACGTCGGCGCGGTCGCTATATTGATCCTGTTCGCCGTGATGCTGACCAACCGGGTCTCCGACCCAACGCAGCCGGTCAACAACAGCCAGGCGTGGCTCAGTTTTACCGTCTCGTCGGCGGTCTTCGTGCTGCTGATGGCCGTGATGGCCCCGCTCAAATGGCCGGAATTGCCCGATGTCCCGAACCTGCCCAACACCACGGTGCAGGTCTCGTCGGTTGCCAATCTCGGCGCGCAACTGCTCAGCACGTATCTGCTGCCGTTCGAGGTGGCGTCGGTCGTCCTGCTCGTGGCCCTGCTCGGCGCGATCATGCTGGCGCGCGAATAAGCGCCTGAACCCTTCGGAGTGCATGCGTCATGTCTCTTAACGGCTTTTTGATCGTCAGCGCGCTGCTGTTCAGCATGGGGCTGTACGGCGCGCTTGCGCGGCGCAACGCCGTCGCAATTCTGATGGGCGTCGAACTGATGCTGAACGCCGCCGTCATCAACCTGGTCGCGTTCTGGCGCTATATGAACCCGAACGCCCAGTTGACCGGGCAGGCGTTCGCCATCTTCGTCATCACGCTGGCGGCGGCTGAAGTCGCAGTCGGCCTGGCGCTGATTATCGCCATCTACCGCAACCGCAACACGGTCGTGGTCGAAGATGTCGATATGATGAAGGGTTAGCGCGACAGCCGCCGATGAACGATAATCGCCGTGGCTGCCTGGGCGGCCTGCTCGAGTTGTTCCTGCTAACCACGCTATTCGACTGGCTGCAGGACCGCTTCGGGTTCGGCCGAGGCTGCTCCTGTACAGGCATTGGCTGCGGATTGATTATCCTGCTGTTTTTCATCTGCGCGCTCTGCTCAATTGTCACCGGGGTTGACTGGACGAGAATCGGATTTTGAGAGCGCGCGAACGCTGGTAAGCTAAAGCCTGTCAAACCTGACAGGCTTCATTTTTTCGATACAATCCGCCCATGAAACTTTCCGACTTACTTGCCTCCCTGCCCGGCCAACCGCTGTCCGCTGGCAGCCCCGACCCCGTGATCAACGCCATCGTGAGCGATTCGCGGCGCGTGCAGCCCGGAGCGCTGTTCGTCGCCTACGAAGGCGTCAGCCTTGACGGGCACCGCTTCATCGCCGACGCGCTGGCGCGCGGGGCGGTTGCACTGGTCATCGAGGAAAAGCACCGCGCCAGCCTGCCCGCCGGCGTGCCGGTGGCGGTCGTGCCCGACGGGCGCGAGGCGCTGGCGCGCCTGGCGGCGGCCTGGCATGGCTTCCCCTCGCGGCGTATGCGCATCGTCGGCATCACCGGCACCGACGGCAAAACGACCACCTCCTCGATCCTCTGCGCTGTCCTGCAGACGGCCGGCTTCGAGACCGGGCTGGTCAGCACCGTGGCTGCGTTCATCGGCGAGAAGGCGATCGACACCGGCTTCCACACCACCACGCCCGACGCGCCCGACCTGCAACGCTACCTGGCGCAGATGGCCGACCTGGGCGCGCAGTACGCCGTGATCGAATCGACCTCGCTGGGTCTGGCGCAGAAGCGGCTGGCCGCGGTGGAGTACGACGTGGCGGTCGTGACCAACATCACGCACGAGCACCTGAACGACCACCACAACTCGTTCGACGAGTACCGCAGCGCCAAACGCATGATGTTCGAACAGATGCTGTCCAGCGAGCGCAAGCCCGGCGTGCCCAAGGTGGCCGTGCTGAACCGCGACGACTCGTCGTATGAGTTCCTGCGCGCCATCCGCCCGGACGTGCAGTTGTCGTACGGCCTGCACCCGGCGGCCGATGTGCGCGGCGAAGCCGTGCGGCATTCGCCGGCCGGCGTCAGCTTCACGGCGCACCTGCCGTCCGTGGGCCCGCTTACGATCGAGTCGCCGTTGATCGGCAACTATAACGTCTACAACATGCTGGCCGCGCTGGCAGTCGGCTGGTCGCAGGGGCTCGCCCCTGACGTGATCGCGCGCGGCATCAAGGCGGTGCGGCAGGTGCCGGGCCGCATGGAGCGCATCAACCGAGGGCAGCCGTACACGGTCATTGTGGACTTCGCGCACACGCCCAACGCGCTGGAAAACGCGCTTAAGACCGCGCGCGGGCTGACGGAAGGCAAGGTCGCGGTCGTGTTCGGCTGCGCCGGGCAGCGCGACGTGCAGAAGCGCCCGATGATGGGCGAAATCGCCGCGCGGCTGGCCGACCGCGTCGTCCTCACGGCGGAAGACCCGCGTACCGAGCCGTTGGACGCGATCCTCGACCAGGTCGCCGCAGGCTGCGAGCAGGCCGGCGGTTCGTACACCCGCGTGCCGGACCGGATGGAAGCGATCCGCTTTGCGCTGTCGCAGGCCGCGCCGGGCGACGTGGTCATGATCACCGGCAAGGGACACGAGCGCTCGATGTGCTTCGGCACGACCGAGTATCCCTGGAGCGACCAGGACGCGGTCAAGCAGGTGCTCGGCTGATGACGCGGCGGATCGCGGCGCTGTTCGTCGCCGCGCTGTTCATGCTCGCCTGCGCGTTCGGCGAGGTCGCCACTCCGGAGCCGACGCGCCGTCTCACCCGCACGCCGCAGCCGTTCACGCCCGAAGCACAGACTATAGCCACCGCTATCCCGGTCCCGTCGCCCACGCCCGACCTCAGCGCCGAGTTGTGCCCGCTGACCGGCCTGCGCGATCCGGCCAAACCGTGGCTGGCGCGGCGGCCGCTGCTATTCAAGATCGACAATAGCCCGCCGGCGCGGCCGCAGTCTGGCATCAGCCGGGCGGATATCGTCATCGAGCATCTGGCCGAAGGCGGCGTGACCCGCTTCGATGCGGCGTTCTGGTGCAGCAGCGCCGACGAGATCGGGCCAATCCGCTCGGCCCGCATCATCGACCTGGACCTCGTCGCGATGTTCCAGGCCGTGCTGGTGCATGTCGGCGCCAGCAATGAGAACCTCGCGGCCCTGCGCGCCGCCTATGGCAACCGGCTGATGGACGAGGGCACGGACAAAGCGGCGTTCCACCGCACAAGCGACCGCGAAGCGCCGTACAATACCTACACGAGCAGCGAGGGCGTGCAGGTGCTGCTGCCGGGCCGCACCATCGCCCAGACCGGCATCGCGCTGAAGGGGCTCAAGTTCGGTGAGGCGGTCCCGGGCGGCGGCAAGCCGGCGGCGCGGGTGCATGTGCCGTACGACCGGCAGTTTTCCGATTCGACCTGGGAATACGCGCCCGATGCGAAGCAGTTCAAACGCGGGCTGATGGGCGAACCGCTGATCGACGCCAAAGCGGGACAGGCGGTGCAGGTCGCCAATGTGGTCGTGTTGTTCGCAGAGCACACGGTCACCGATATTGTCGAAGACTCGCTCGGCTCGCGGTCGATCCAGATCGAGCTGAAGGGCAAGGGGCGCGCGGTCGTGCTGCGCGACGGGCAGGCGTTCGAGGGCCAGTGGTTGCGCGATGACCCGAAGGGTTTCATCCGTTTCACCGATGCGAACGGCCGGGACATACCACTGCGGCCGGGCCGCTCGTGGTGGCAGGTTGTGCCGACGGATCTGAAACTGACGTATCCGTAGGGGCCGACGGTCGGGCGCACACATAGGTGCGCCCCTACCGGTTCGCCACGTGTAGGGGCCGACCTGCGTGTCGGCCCGGCAAATCCAAAGACCCGCAACGTCGCGGGCCACACAAGGAGGTGCGATGAACGCGTTTGTCTTGAGCGGGGGCGGCAATCGCGGCGCGCTGGAAGCCGGCGCGCTGGTCGCGCTGTTCGAGCGCGGCATCCGTCCTGATATCCTGGTCGGCACATCGGCCGGCGCGGTCAACGCGGCGGCGCTGGCGCTTAACCCGACGCTCGAAGGCGCGCAGCAGGTGGCCGCGATGTGGAAGACGATGAAGCAGAGCGACATCTTCCCGGGCAACTGGCTGACCTTCGCGTGGCGATTCCTGACCGGCGCCGACAGCCTCTCGCCAAACGATAACATCCGCAAGTTGATCGAGCGGCAACTGCCGCCCGGCGTGCGCACCTTCGGCGATATCCAGGGCGTTAAGCTGTACACGACGACCGCGAACATTAACACGGCCGAGATCTTCGTGTACGGCGACGATCCGTCCGCTCTGCTCGTCGATGCGGTCATGTCGAGCGCCGCGCCGCCGCTGGCGCTGCCGCCGATCGTCATCGACGGCTACCAGTATGTGGATGGCGCGGTGTGCGCCGACGTGCCGATCAGCATTGCGGCGCAAAAAGGGGCGACGGACATTTACGCCGTCAATGTCGGTACGGGGGCGTTGCCGCGGAAGAACATCCACGGCATCGTCAATCTCGTCCAGCGCTCGATCGCGGTCACCGTGTACCAGCAGTTGCTGAACGACCTCGACGATGTGTGGCAGAACCCGTCGATCCGCCTGCACTACGTGCCGATGCAAACGTACCCGGAGATCGCGGACTTCGATCACGCGCCGCTGTTCATCGACGAGGGCTACCGGATCATGAAGGCGTATCTGGACGGCCAGCCTCCGGACGCGGTCGTCGTCCCGCTGGAGGCAACGCCGCCGCCGGGGGCCGTCAAGTGGGTGCGGTCACGACGCTGGAAGTGACGCGGGAGGTTGGGTTGTCGTTGTGTTAAATCGAACGCTACCCTACGGCCAACGGCGCTTCTCGACCATCGCGCAGGCATCATGTACAAGTTGCAGGCCGTTGGCTTCGCAGTAGGCGATCGCGGCGGACGATTCGGCGCCGGGCTGCATCCAGATGCGCGTGAAGCCGAGTTCGCGGCACTGGCGCACGACCATCTCGGTCTGTGCAGGCGGCACGACGATGTCGATGACCTCCGGTACCACCGGCAGGTCGGCGAGCGAAGGGTACGCTGGTTCGCCCTCAATGATCGTTTCTTTGGTGTTCACGGCATACACGATGTAGCCGGCGCGGCGCAGATCGCGCAGTATCTTGTTGCCGAACTTGCGCGGGTTGCCGGTCGCGCCGACCAGCGCCCACGTGCGGCGGTTGACGAAATCGCGGATTAGATATTCCACCGGGCTATTATCCTGTGGGGAGTAAACAGTGAACAGTGAAGAGTGAGCAACCGGCGCATCAAGGCCGCATACTGTTCACTGTTCACCGTTCACTTGATTATACATGGAACGGAGTCTGTCTTTGAACCGGAACTGGTTGTTAATGTTGCTGGTCTTTGTGGCGGGCACGGCGTCGCTGGCGTCAGAGGTCGCGGCGTCGCGCTTGATCGGGCCGTTCTTTGGCACGTCGGTGCTCGTCTGGGCCATCCTGATCGGCAACACGCTGGTCTATCTGACGATCGGCTACGCGCTCGGCGGGCGGCTGGCCGATCGCCGTCCCAGTGAGCCGGCGCTCTACTGGATCGTGGCGCTGGCCGGCTTCGCGCTCGGGCTGGCGCCGTTCGTTGCGCGGCCGGTGCTGCTGCTGGCCTGGCAGGGCTTCGCGACGTACGACGCGGGCGTGCTGGGCGCGACGCTGGTCGGCTTCAACCTCATTTTCGCCGTGCCGACGATCCTACTCGGCATGGTGTCACCGTACGCGGTCCGGCTGACGCTCGGCAAGGTGGCGCAGGCCGGACAGTCGGCCGGATCGGTTTACGCGCTGTCCACACTGGGCAGCATCGCCGGCGCTTATGTCCCGGTCTTCCTGCTGACGCCGCGCACCGGCGCGCGCCTGACGTTCGTCATCGTGGCGGCGGTGATGGCGCTGGCCGCGTTTGTGCCGTCGCGCTGGCGGCGCACCGCGCTGATCGTCACCGCCGGGTTCGCCACGCTCAGCGTCGAGTTGACCGCGTCGCGCGTGCTTGGGCCGGACTTCGGCACGTCGATCCAGATCTGGGCCGTGCTGATCGGCATGTCGCTGTTGTACCTGACGCTCGGCTACGAGTTCGGCGGTCGGCTGGCCGATCGCTGGCCGAATGAGGGCGCGCTGCGGCGCGTGGCGCTGGCGGCGGCGGGCTTCATACTGCTTGTCCCGCTCGCCTCCGGACCGGTGCTGTCGGTCACGCGCGGGCTGTTTGCCGGCGCCAGTTGGGGCTATATGGTTGGCGCGCTGGCGGCATTCAATTTGCTGTTCGCCATCCCGATTCTCCTGCTCGGCATGTTCCCGCCGTTCGCCATCCGGCTCTCCGGCCCGCTGCAGGCCGTCAGCGGCGCGGGCCACACGGCCGGCTCGCTGTACGCGCTCTCGACGGTCGGCAGCATCGTCGGGACGTACGCGCCGGTGCTGGTGCTGGTGCCGCTAATCGGCACACGCAACACCTTCCTGCTGTTCGCGCTTGCGCTGCTCGCCGTCGCCGTGCTAGGGCTGGCGGTGCGCGCCTCGAAGCAGGCGCCGCTGGCGGGCGGCCTGGTGGCGGTGCTGGCCGTGGCAGCATTCGCCTTCCCACAGTCCTATATCAAGCCGCTGGAAGAAGGCGGCAAGCGCACGCTATACGAGACCGAGTCGCTCTACAACTACATTCGCGTGATGCAGTATGGCGACTACACAATTCTGGAGCTCAACGAAGGCCAGGCGATCCACTCACTGTACAACCCGCGCGAGTTCCTGACCGGCGGCGTGTGGGATTACTTCCTCGTCGCGCCGTACTTTGCGAACGACGAGCGGCCGGCGAACGTCAAGAGCATGGCGCTGATCGGCTCGGCGGCCGGCACCGTCGCCAAGCAGTACACGCGCGTGTACGGCCCGATCACGATCGACGGCGCGGAGATCGACCCGGAGATCGTCTCGGTCGCCCGGCAATACTTCGGCATGACCGACCCCAACTTCACGGTGTATAGCGAGGACGGGCGCTACTTCCTGCGCAACACACAGCGCAAATATGACGTCATTGCGGTGGACGCGTATCGCCCGCCGTACATCCCGTTCCACCTGACGACGCGCGAGTTCTTCGCGGACATCAAGGCGCACCTGAACGAGAACGGCATCCTGGTCATCAACGCCGGGCACACATTGAGCGACTACGGCCTGGTGGACGTGCTGGGCTCGACGATGAAGGCCGAGTTCCCCAACGTGTACGCGCTCGACGTGCCGATGCGCGGCTCGACAGTCGGCAACTCGCTCGTCATCGCGACCCGGCAGCCGACGAAGCTGGCGAATTTCAAGGCGAACCTGGCCGCCGTCAACGATCCCGTGCTAAAGCAAATTGGCGACAGCGCGGAGAACGTGCGCGAGGTGACCGCCATGCCGGTCGTGTTCACCGACGACCTGTCGCCGGTTGAGGAAGTGGTGCACCGCGTGCTGATCAACTTCATCCTGACGGGGCAATAACGTCAACGGATGATCAACGGATAAACGGATGTGGGCCGCTCAGCTGCAGGGAATCCGATGAGGCTTCGCGCAGTCGCGCTCGTCAATCCGTTTATCCGTTTGCTATCCGTTGACAAACACATCGACACCAGCCCCTGCGAGCTTCCGGAAAGCCGCAGGGGCTTTGTTATTGGCGTCGATTCGCGTTATTCGCGGATTGTTGGTTGTGGCGCGGACAGTTGCACGTCGCGCCAGGCGACCAGCGCGAAAAGCACGCAGCAGGCCGCCACGTCTACGCCGAGCACCAGCGGCAGTGTGCCCGGCCCGGCCGGCTCGAACCACTGCCCGATCAGCCACGGGATGAGCATGTTGCCGGCGCTGGCGCCGACGAAGAACCACCCGGTGACGGCGCCGGTGATGGTCATGTGCCGCGCGGCGAGGCTGATCGTCATGGGGAAGATCGACGCCATGCACAACCCCACCCCGGCAGCGCCGATGGCGGTCAAAACGAAACTGCTGCTGCCCGCCGCACCGATAAGCCCGATGCAGAGCAGGCATCCCGCCAGATCGATTGCGATCAGCACAGCCGGCCGCACGCGCATCGATAGGGGAATCGCGAGCAACCGCCCCAGGGTGAAGGTCCCCCAGAACAGCGACGTCAGGTACGCCGCTACCGTTTCGTCGCTCAAGCGCAGCGCAACCGCATAGCTGTAGACCCAGCCGCCAAAGGCCGACTCGGCGCCCGAGTTCCCGAAGAAGAAGATGACGATCAGCGCCAGCAGCAAGCGGTTGGTCCGCACCACCCCGCCGTGCTGCTCGGCGTGACGCGCGGCGGGCGGCGGCAGGCGAAACAGCCACGCGATGCACGGGATGAAGAGCAGCGACAGCGCCCAGTAAGCGCCGGCGATGCCGCCGCTCAGGATAATCGCTGCGGCGACGACCAGCGGCGACAGGAACGCGCCGATGCCGAAGAAGAAGTGCAGCGCGTTCATGAACGGCCCGACGCGCTCGCGGATCGCCCAGACGATCAGCGTGTTGCCGCCGACATCGAGCGCGCCCTCCCCCATGCCGAGCACGAACAGCGCGGCCGTCAGCGCCGGCAGCCATGCAAGCAGCGGCGCCAGCGCCATCATCGCCGCGATCAACGCCAGCATCGCGGCCATCAGGCGATGACCGGGAATGCGGTCGTAGGCGCGCCCGCCGAAATACGAGCCGACGAGGTAGCCGAAAGCGCGCGCGGTGAACAGGAAGCTGATTTCGTTCAGCGCGGAACGGGTCTGCGTGGCTAGCCCGGGCAGCGTGGGTCCCAGCGATGCAGCGGTGAGCCCCAGCGCGATGAAGGCCAGGTAGTATGCGGCCGCCTGCTGGTACGGCAGCGGCATGGAGCGAAGCGCGCGCGTGTCAGTCCTCCGAGGCGATCTTGACGAACCGCGCGTGATAATAACGGCTCTCATGCCGAAAGTCAATGCGCCCGCAGCGTCAGGTATAACGGCAAACTGTCAGAGGCCAAGAAACCGGCCGCGGCCTAACAACTTGTCATTCCGGAACGCTTTTGGCCGGAATTCACTCGAACGGGGTAACATCGGGGATGAGAGCAGCAATTCTCATTTTGGCTTTGGACAGGTATTTTCCAATGCCGGCTTGCTATGAACTGGCCCCTGGTACTTGTCACGCAAGCTGGCTCGACAAGAAAGCGGCGTTGCCCTCCCCATTAGCTTTTCCCCTTCTCCCCGCGCGCGCGGGGAGAAGGGGCCAGGGGATGAGGGGCATACTGGCGACCGACTCCAAAATGAGAATTGCTGGGATGAATCGCTATGAGGACATGGCCAAGTTGAAATAGTATTAGAGTGGATGCCGGCTAACTTGCATCCTGTGCCGCGCCGCGCAGCGGCGCCGACGCACCTGTGGCGCGTGGCACAGGACATTGCCGGCATGACGAGCCTGTGCGTTTCGACAGATTGTCGGTATACCCTCGCGCCACCGGCGTATGAACGACAGAAACAGATCGCGAGCATACTCAAACGCGCCAATGTCGCAGCGGCTCGTCAACCAGCAGGCTTTTGACCGAAAGACAAGCGCCATTAAAATCAGTGAACGTCAGAGACAAGGTTCACCGATCAAGGTTGCCATGAAAGATGTGCTGATTTCGCAGATGCCGCTGCTGGCTTCATTGCCCGCGGACGAATTGGAGCGCCTCTCGGCCACGCTGACCGTGCGCGTGTTTCCGGCGGGCACGGTGCTGTTCCGCGAGGGCGAGCCGGGCACGGTATTGTACAGCATCGTCGAAGGGCAAGCGCAGATCGTCAAGGCGCTTGGCACCGACGATGAGCGAGTCATCGGCGTCTGTGGACCGGGTGATTTCGTCGGCGAGATGAGCCTGCTGTCGCCAGACGCGCACCGCACGGCCAGCGTACGCAGCGCCGGCGAGTTGCGGGCGCTGGAGTTACCGCTCGCAGAACTCAGCGCCGTGCTGAAGCGCTATCCGGAGGTCGGCTATCAGTTGGTCGCCACGCTCAGCCGGCGACTCGATGCGACCAATGTCGCCACGATCCACGACCTGCATGAGAAGAACGTCGAACTGAGCGCATCGCACGGACAGTTGTCGCAAGCCTATAGCCAACTCAAGCGCACGCGGCATTTCGCCATCGCCTTGCTGGTCGTGTTGCTGCTGATTGCCGCGGCCGTCGCCGGGCTGCTCGCGTACTATCAGTTCGCGGTGCGCACCGCGCTCGAAACACCGTCCGATCTGCTGCTGACGATGGCCCAGGTTGGCCGCACGTTGAATGTGCCGGCCGAAGCCGACGCACTCAAGAACCCGATCCCGCTGACCTCCGACGGCGTCGTTATCGCGCGCCGCACATACACTGGTCACTGCAACACCTGTCACGGGCCGGACGGCAAGGGCGACACGCCGGTTGGCACGCATACATTTCCGCGCGCGTCGGATTTGACGGCGGCGCAGACGCAGGGACGCCCCGACGGGGCGCTGCACTGGCTTATCGAAAACGGCTCGCCGCGCACCGGCATGCCGGGCTGGAAGGGCACCCTCGACGAGGAAGAAATATGGCAACTCGTGTCGTACATGCGCCTGCTGGCCGAGGGCCAGCAGGCGATCGTGAAGCGCCTGCCGACCCCCATGCCCAGGCCGAGCGCACCGCCGGCTCCACCCACGCCCACCGCCGCACCCGGCGCCACGCCGGTACAGGCCGCGCGCACGTTCACCGTGACGATTGACGACTACCAGTTCGTGCCGGCGGAGTTGGTGGTGCCGGTCGGGTCAACCGTCGTGTGGGAGAATAAAGAGGGCGATTCGCACAACATCATCTCGCTCAGCAAGCCGCCGTTCCTGGAATCGCCATTGCTGTACTTCCGAGGCACGTACGCCGTGGTCTTCAACACGCCCGGGACGTACACGTACGCTTGCACCTTCCACGACTTCATGCACGGCACGGTGGTGGTGCAGTAGCGCGGCCGGGGGCTCCGGAAGCGACCTGCGTGCCGCCGAGCATCACACGCCGCGCGTCACATGCGCCGACACGGCAAGCCAGCGCCCTTCCCGGCGCGCCCACACATCGGTGTAGCGCCCCGACGCCGCGCGTCCGTCCGGCAGTGTGTAGTTGGTGCGGGCATGGATGATGGCAACGTCGCCCATGATCCTGATCATGACGTCGTGCGCCGCGAGGTGCGAGATCTGAACCGGCGCCGCCGTCTGCTTCAGGAAGCCCTCCCGGTCCACCAGCGATCCGTCGGGATTGGAGCAATAGAAGTCCTGCGCCAGAATCGCGTCGAAGCGCTGTACGTCCGAGTGCTGAACCGACCGGATATAGTCGTCGTTGAGCGCGAACAGCGTCTCGTAGGCGGAACGGGGCGTGCTGTCAGCGTGCATAAGGCGCCTCCCTTTTGATGGCGTTCAGCGCAGCGGGTGACCACGTCTACCGGGCTTGCGCACGAAACAGGACAGTCCGCGTTCATCTCTCATGGCGCGCGAAGTTCATCCCAGCAACGCGCCGGCTCGCCTGCAGACGATTAACCGATAGGCTCCGCATTGGCTAGCCGCGCTTCCATGTCCAGCACGTCGATGACGCGCTTGTAGAGCGTCTCAGCGGCTTCGTGCGTGTCGGCAATGGCCGTGAAGCCAACGCTGCCCATGTCGCCGATCGCCGGCAGCATATGCAGGACGATGCCGGTCTGCGTCGTGTGATCGAAATGCAGCTGGTGGCGGCTGACGATATCGAACAGGTCCTCGGACGTGAACACGCGATACGCCGGCGATGTGAGATGGTCGGTCGCCACGTAGCACTTCTCGTGGCCAAGCGCGGTTCTGAATACCGCATTCTCCGAATCGTACATGCCGTCGGTCAGGTACGCCAGTGTGAGGAACGGGTGCGTGGTGCCGCCCTTGCGCAGGTTGATCTCGATGGCATAGACCTGCCATTCGCCGCCGTCGCCGCGCACGGCGACGAAGTCGAGCGCGAAACGGCCGACGATGCCTTCTTTGGCGAAGCGCCGCCCGACCTTCGCAGCCTCGCGCATGATCGCCGGCCCGTACTCGGCGTTGGCCGGGAAGCGGCAGCCGAGGTACGATTGCCCGCTGGGGCCGCCAAGCATCTGGTCGTGCGTCGAAAGCAGTTCGACCTGGCCGAGCGGCGTAGCGCGCAACTGCGTGCTGGGGCTGTGGAAGTCGGTGCCGCTGATCAGCTCCTCGACGATGCCGCCGCGCTCGCGCAGCTTGTCGATGTAGGCGTCGTAGCTCTGGCCCACCAGCTCGAACTTCATGGTGCGCAGGCGCTGCCCCAGCGCAGCCGCCTCGTCCGGATCGCCGGGCGGCGGCACGCCGTTCAGTTGGACGACCGCGTTGCCCTCACCGGACACGCCCTCATTCAGCTTGACGATCGCCTTCTGCATCGACGGGCGTTCGGCACGCATCATCGCCAGCGAGCGCACGATCTCGTCGGGCGCGTAGAGGTTCTCGTACCCGAGCGGATATGGCACGCCCTCTTCGCGGAACATGCGGCGGCTGCCACTCTTGGTGCCGAAGGCGAAGTATTCCGGGTCGGCGGCGTACATCGGAATGCCGAGCCGCAGCGCCAACTCGCGCTCCGTGTCGGTCGTGTTGTACGGCACCAGGTGCGCGCGGTCGAGGTCGGGAATCAGCGAGCGAATCTTTTCGATCAGGCGCGGGCGCTCCAGCAGCTTCTGCGAGAGCGTGCGCGGCGACGAGTCCTGCGGCGCAATGAGGAACAGGCGCTTGCGCGCGCTGCTGATGACCGCGCCGGGCAGGATCTGCAGGTAGTAGTCGATCGTGCTGGGGCGGATCTCCTGCGAGGTGACGTAGATCAACCGGATGTCGGGCTGGCGCAGCAGGAACAGCATGAACAGGAAGCGCTCTTCGTAGGACTGCAGCTCCGAGCCGACCATCGAGGCGCTGTCGATCGACATGGACGGGATGACGACGACCGTGTTCTGCTCTTCAATCGAGCCGCCGGGCGTGCTGCGTCCGATGGCGTTCCAGAGCGGCACCAGTTTTTGCTGGAGCGCGGTGAAGCGGGCTTCCACTTCGGCGTGGGTGGCCGGTGTGCTCATGACGTTCCTCCGGAAGGACAAAGGAATAGTAACGGCGCGCGGCGCACGCCGCGCACGACAATGCCGAGTATGATATGAGTGTTACGGGGATAAGTCAATTTGCGCGCGATGCGCCTGTGCATAGCGGCGCGCGCGTCGTGCTATAATGGCTCGACACTGTGCCCGGTCGGCCCAATGAAGGCGCCTTACCGCCGCAGCCGATGGTGTCGCAGATCCGGGCGGTGCTGCAGCGCTATCAGAGCGCCGGCGGGCGCGTGCAGATGGAGATGTTCGAGGGCTCCGGACACGGCCCGCTCTTCGATGCGGCCAAGCGATGGAGTGCGCTGTATTTCGGGTTCCTGCAGTCGATTGCGTAGCAGTCCGAGGTGCGTGCGGCGAAACTGCCAGATCGGGACCGGGTTTCCCTGCACAGGTGGTCGATCACGAAGGCGGAGGCATATACCATGCCGGACATGGATGCGCGTTTCCGAGCAGCCGAAGAAGCCTATTTTGCGCTGCGCGGCAAGTTGAGCACGGGGCGTATTGCGCGCGCAGAGTTCGACGCCGAGCTGCGTGCCCTGACGGTGCAAGATGCGCAGGGCCGCTTCTGGGCGCTGGGCGCAGACAACGCCCAATGGCACCTGTACGACGGCACGCAGTGGGTCGCCGCTAATCCGCCCACCCAAACGCCGCCGGCCGGCGGGCCGCCCGCACTGCCGGAATCCCGCCCGGCGATCGCTCCGCTCCCCGCCGGCCCCGCCCCGCGCGCGAACCCCGCGCCCGCGCAGTCGGGGGGCGGCTGCGGCCGGACGATCGGATGCGGCTGCCTTGCGCTTGTGCTGCTGGTGCTGCTGTGCGGCATCGGCGGCTATTTCGCCTTTCAGAACCGTCTCATCACGCAGACGACGATCCTCAATCTGGCGGGGCTTGGCCCGGGCGACATCGAGGTGGACAACTTCCGCGACGACCAAATCGCGATGCGCGTAACGCAGACCGACCCGGGCAAGGACCCCGTGCCGCTGGACGAGATCAGCCTGAGCGCGTTTGATGTGAAATCATTCCGCATCCCGCAGCCGGGCCGGGTGCGCGTCGAGTTCTTGTCCGCCGGTCGGGCGAACCTGGCAGTCTGCACGCTGACGATCCGGTCGGGCGACCGCTATCAATTCGTCGCGCTGCCGGACAAGTTCGTCGTGAACCGCGTCGGCAGTCCGCCGTCCACCGGTCGCGATCTCATTCTGGCCACGTCGTCGCTGTGCCGCTAGGAGGCCATGATGCGTCGTCAACTTCTGCTCGTGGGCGTCGTCCTGTTCGTCACGGTGCTGGCGGCCTGCGGCCCCAGCGTGACGGTCAGCAATATGACCACGATACCCGTGCGCGTCATCATCACATCCGCCGGACAGCACAGTATGGTTTCGCCATCGCCCCATGAAAGCTCGACCGCCGAGGTGCAGGCTGGGCCCTACGTGGCATCGGTGGTTCAAGACAGCGAGTGGCTCGCGTACGCGAAGTTGGTACGCCAGGACCTCAACGAGCAACTGGCAAATGCCGACCGGCTCAGCGGCGCGCAACTGCTTGACGTTATTCGCCGGCTCAAAGACATCGCCGCGCGGATGCAGGCATTTGAAAAGGCGGCCGGTGTCGCGGCCACGTGCACCGGGACCGTTGAAGAAGACGGTTCGGCGGCGGTCGAAATCACCCAGGCACCGACCGGCGCGCTCGTGATCCGCTGCAAATAACGCGCGGCCAGGCCCGGCCATTTCGCAGGCCGATTCAGGAGCATCGCATGACTCAATCCAATCGCAACTACCTTGACAACACCGGCCGCGACGACGTGCTGTCCGGCGGCGTCAAGCTGATACCAATCGAGACGCCCAAGGGTGCCTTCCGCGTCTGGACCAAGCGGGTCGGCAACAACCCGACGATCAAGCTGTTGCTCCTGCACGGCGGTCCCGGCGCCACCCACGAGTACTTCGAGCCGTGCGACTGCTACCTGCCCGCCGCCGGCATCGAGTATTACTATTATGACCAGCTCGGCTCGGCGTACAGCGACCAGCCCGACGAGCCGTCGCTCTGGGAACTGCCGCGCTTCGTGGAAGAGGTGGAGCAGGTGCGCCAGGCGCTCAAGCTCGACGCGCAAAACTTCTTCCTGCTCGGCCACTCGTGGGGCGGCGTGCTCGCCATGGAATACGCCCTCAAGTACCAGCAGCACCTCAAGGGCCTGATCATCTCGAACATGATGGCCAGCGGCCCGAAGTACAACGCCTACGCGCATGACGTGCTGATGCCGGCGATGGATCAGGCGGCGCTAGCCGAAGTGCAGCGGCTGGAAGCGGCGGGCGACTACAATAACCCGCGCTACATGGAACTGCTGATGCCGCACCACTACGAACACCACATCCTGCGCATGCCTGCCGCCGACTGGCCCGATTCGGCCAACCGCGCGTTCAAGCGCATCAACCCGGCGATCTACGTGCCGATGCAGGGGCCCAGCGAGTTGGGTCTGAGCGGCGCGCTGCTGGAGTGGGATCGCACGGCCGACCTGCACCGCATCGCCAAGCCGACGCTGGTCGTCGGCGCGCGCCATGATACAATGGATCCGGCGCACATGGAATGGATGTCCACAGCCGTGCAGCGCGGGCGGTATCTGTTCTGCCCCAACGGCAGCCACATGGCGATGTTCGACGACCAGGCCACCTATATGGCCGGGCTGATTCGCTTCATGCAGGATGTGGACGCCGGGCAGTTTTGAGCGCCGGCGAGGGGCAGAGGGGAAGAGAAATCTCTTTGGGGAGTTGAGCCGTAGCCGATGGACCGTATTACCCGCGAACGACGCACGATAAAATACATGATCGAGATCTACTGCAAGGAGCACGGGCATGCCGGCAATTCGCTCTGCTCGGAGTGCCAGTCTCTATACGACTACGCCATGCAGCGCGTCGACAAGTGCCCGTTTAAGGACGACAAGCCGACCTGTGCCAAGTGCCCGGTGCACTGCTACAAGCCGGCTATGCGCGAGCAGGTGCGGCAGGTCATGCGCTTCTCCGGACCGCGCATGGCGCTCCGGCACCCGCTGCTGACCGTCCTGCACTTCCGCGACGAGTACGTGCGCGCGCGGCGCGAGAAGGCCGCCCTGAAGCGTGAGCGCGCGTAAGCACCTGCCCGCGCACTACGCATAAATGCCGAAGGCCGCCTTGTACAGGCGGCCCTCGTATTTTTGTGAAGTTTTGGCAGCTACGCCTGATCCGCCTTCTCGATCTTCGCCCAGGTGTCGCGCAGCGACACGGTGCGGTTGAACACGAGCTTGCCGGCGCTGGAATCCGGGTCAGCCGTAAAGTAGCCGGTACGCTCGAACTGGTAGTGACTGCCCGGCGCGGCACCCGCCAGCGACGGCTCGACCCAGCAGTTCGACAGCACCTCCAGCGAATTCGGGTTGAGCGCGGACTTCCAATCCTCGGCCTCGTCGGGTTTCGGCACGGCGAACAGCTGCTCGTACAGCCGCACTTCGGCGGGGATGGCGTGCTGCGCCGACACCCAGTGGATCGTGCCCTTGACCTTGCGGCCGTCGGGCGTGCCGGTGCGGGTCGCCGGATCGTAGGTGCAGCGCACCGCCGTGATCGCGCCGCTCTGCGGATCCCTGTCCACGCCCACGCACTTGATGATGTAGCCGTAGCGCAGGCGCACTTCCACGCCCGGCGACAGCCGGAAATACTTCTTGGGCGGGTCCTCGCGGAAGTCGTCCCGCTCGATCCAGATCTCGCGCGTGAACGGCGCCATGCGCGTGCCCGCCGACGGGTCTTCCGGGTTGTTGACCGCTTCGAGCTGCTCGACCTGACCGGCCGGAAAGTTCTCAATGATAACCTTGAGCGGGCGCAGGACGGCCATCACACGCGGCGCACGGCGGTTGAGGTCTTCGCGCACGCAGTGCTCCAGCAGCGCCACCTCGATCAGGTTCTGGTTCTTCGCGACGCCGACGCGCTTCGCAAAGTCGCGGATCGACTCCGGCGTGTAGCCGCGCCGGCGCAGGCCGGACAAGGTCGGCATGCGCGGATCGTCCCAGCCCGACACCAGGCCCTCGTTCACCAGTTGCAGCAGCTTGCGCTTGCTCATCACCGTGTGGCTCAGATTCAGGCGCGCGAACTCGATCTGCTGCGGCGCGTGGATGCCGAGCGCATTCACGAACCACTCGTACAACGGGCGGTGATCCTCGTACTCCATCGAGCAGAGCGAGTAGGTCACGCCCTCGATCGAGTCGGACTGGCCGTGCGCCCAATCGTACATCGGGTAGATGCACCACGTGTCGCCGGTGCGCTGGTGCGTCGCCTTGCGGATGCGGTACATGACCGGGTCGCGCAGGTTCACGTTCGGCGAGGCCATGTCGATCTTGGCGCGCAGGGTGCGCGCGCCGTCCGCGAACTCGCCGGCGCGCATGGCGTCGAACAGTTCGAGATTCTCCTGCACCGGACGGTTGCGGAACGGGCTTTCGCGGCCCGGCTCGGTCAACGTGCCGCGGTACCCGCGCACCTCGTCGGCCGACAGGTCATCCACATACGCCAGCCCGGCCTTGATCAACTGCGCCGCCCACTGGTATAGCTGCTCGAAATAGTCGGAAGCGTAGTACAGGTGCTCGCCCCAGTCGAAGCCGAGCCAGCGGATGTCATGCATGATGGCATCCACGTACTCCTGCTCTTCTTTGGTCGGGTTGGTGTCGTCGAAACGCAGGTTGCAGTGGCCGCCAAAATCCTCGGCGATGCCAAAGTCGACGCAGATCGCTTTGGCATGGCCGATGTGCAGGTAGCCGTTGGGCTCCGGCGGGAAGCGCGTCACGACGCGCCCGCCGCGCTTGCCGCTTGCGACGTCCTCAGCGACGATGGCGCGAATGAAGTCGGCCCCGCGAGTAGTTGGTTCTGGTGCGCTCATAAACACATCCCTATCCGGCTGATTTGCACGCGGAGCGCTCGTCCATCCGCGTCATGCGGTCACACTCCGAATGCAAATTATACACAAAAAGCCACCCGCGGGCGAAGCCACCCGCGCTGGCAACAGGGCTTTTTCATTTTCGGCAGGCGGGTACGGAACTGCACCGCTCCAAGCGCGAATTGCCTGTCCAAGCGTTCAATTGAACGTCCGTACGCCATGATCGCAGCTTTTCAAGCGAACTTGAAAAAGCCCTACGCCGGCAAGTAGGGCTTCCCCAAAGTCCAATAACCCGTCACTGCGAGCGAAGCGAAGCAGTCTCGGTCTGACAGAAAGAGGTCGCTTCGGCGCAACCAACACGTCTCGCAACGACGCTAGAGCACAACCTGGGTCGACTGTCAACCGACAATGGAAAAGCCCAGCACTTCTCAATTTGGCTTTGGACGCGTACTGTCCAATGCCGGCTTGTCATGCGCTGGTGTTCAGGTGCTTATCACGCCAGCCAATTCGACGAGTAATGGCTGCTTCCCTCCCCCCGGCCCCCTCCCAACGAAGTTGGGAGGGGGAGAGATTCTAAGGGGGATGAGGGGGCATACTGGCGGCCGACTCCAAAATGAGAATTGCTGGGGAAAGCCCTATGATATCGTGATCTCCCCGGACCCAAGCTGCCGATCGTGGTTTGACTGCCTCGACGGAGGATGATATGAGGCAGTGACCGCACTGTCCCACAGGACCGCAGCGTCGCGATGATGAATCGCGGCGTTTCTATTTCAGTTCTTGGCAGGTGGTGCCACAGGCGCACGTTCGGCGAACGCTTCTCCATAGCGCTGACCTGCTTTCGATTTGACAGTGGACAACCGACGTTGTAGGCTGTGTGCATCACAGAAGTCCGGAGAGAATCGCATAGGGTGAAGAATTTATGCCCAAGTCCTCTTGACGGATGTTATACGGAATTTTTCCACTAATTTGCAAGTTTGGCGGTTCACTACACTGCCGCGCATTTTTGAAGTCGTCCGACTGAGATGCCCTCTACGAATGGACAGGAAATCAAATGTCATCTGAACATTGGTCAGAACAAGACAAGGACAAGCTTTTGCTGAGGGCCTTTCGAGATTTAGAGCCTCGCGGCATCAAATCCGAATTGGCAAAGTCGGCAACACCTTTCACCCAACTTCGAAATGAGTGCGAGAGGCTCATGTGCAACGGATCTTTTGCCAAATCTGTCGAAGAGTATTTACGAGTGCGAAGCATTCTGCGTCGTTCCGTGGAAATGTTCTTCACTTATATTGCCATGTCAGCGCGTGCTAACTGGGAAAATGTTCCGATTGCAATCCGACCTATCACAGCGCGTGGCTGGTTTTTAGGCCGATGGCTTCCAACCTTTCTTGTCATTGACGGACCAATCGGACGTTTCCTGAATAGCCGCGAGTCGCCGCTAAGCCAAATCCTACCTGTTGCTTCTCCGATGCTGGATGCCGCCCGCGATTTCTTGCGAAATAAGGAGTTTTACACGCTACGCAACGGTTTCGCTCATTGGGGATTCGATTGGGAAATAGTCGGTGAAGAATCCTACGTGGTTGCGTACAATTGGGAAAACGACCTTCCGATAATGAAATTGCACCAAAAAGAAGCAGACGCATATCACATCATCACTTTTGCAATTATCGAAATACTCGACATCACAATGCTCCATCCGAAGTCAGACAGACCTCGGTAATTTCAATGCAGACAACCGCCCAACACCGGGTTGCGGCCGACACGCTCCGCTGCGCCTCGGCCTCGTGGCTGACGCTGGCCGTTGGGCCGCTCGTTCTAACCACGCTAATCGATAAGTTAGGCGACATCCCTTTGGATAACGGGAGCGACCAATGGAACTTGTAATAAAGTTGCTGACAATTCTTGGTTTGGGTGCAATTGAGCTCTGGGCAGCTATTCCCGCTGGCTTGGCGTTGCAGCTCCATCCCGTGTCAGTAGGTATTACAGCAGCCATTGGCGCTATGCTGGGCGCACTGGTAGTTGTCTTGTTCGGTGAGCGCGTGCGAACTTGGCTAGCACAACGTCACGGCCGGAAAGAGGAGAAAGGGCGACGCGGACTTATCTATCGGATTTGGCGCCGCTATGGAGTGATAGGGCTGGGATTACTGGCCCCTCTGCTCACGGGTGCGCCGCTGGGGGCCGCGTTGGGGCTTACACTTGGCGTACCCGCTGGCCGTCTATTGTTTTGGATAAGTCTTGGCACGATTCTCTGGAGCACGGGGCTGACGTTGGCTGGCGCACTGGGATTAGCAGGCATCGAGACGCTAGGCCACTAAAGGCGAGTTATCGTAGGGCCATCGCCTTGAGCTATGGCACGTCACCTGACACTCATCTCGCGACCAAGCCGCGCTCTGCGTTTACATCAGGCTCACCTTCAGGGCAAAGAGCGGGCTGACGGTCGCGTTGCGGCCGGCCCGCTGCGCTACGCGGGCGGATAATGTACGCCGTTGGGCCGCTGAAACCTGCGGGCTCGCCGGCAGCAAGGAGACGAAGTGACTCATCCACTTGTGCTTCAATTGCGTTTCACGCGCCATGAATTCCGGCGCGCGCTCAAGGGCCTCGGCGATACCGAGGCGCGCCGGCGATTCACGCCGATGAACTGCATCAGTTGGAATGTCGGCCACCTGGCCTGGCAAGAACAAAGGTATTTCGTCTTCTACGGTCAGGGCCGGATGCTCTTGCCAGAGATTGACAAGGCGTTTGCCTATGGCGCTCCGGCCAGCCGACCGGCGCTGGATGAAATGTGGACGGCGTGGAATACGGTGACGACCGCCGCCGATCCATGGCTGGATGCGTTGACTGTCGAGAAGTTGCGGCAGCGCGTTATGCGGAACGGCAAACGCAGCCCTTATCTCTTCGGCTCGCTGCTGCAGCGCGTGATATACCACTACTGGTATCACATCGGCGAGAACCTGGCAATTCGCCAGCGGCTGGGGCACAAGCGCTTGCCACAATTCGTCGGCGATCTCGATGGTCAGGCGCCGTACGACCCGGAGCGTCCACATCCAAACCGGTTCATGCAACCGGCAGACGGGTGAATGCGGCGGGGAGCGCAATACCATACAACTGACAACTGGATCACGCTGAGCAGCGCCTTGCGCATGCCCGGCCGCCCCTGGGAGGGGGAGACATGAACACACGAGTCATCTATCTCGCGCTGGCTTTGGCCGTGAGCTTGCTCACGCTGTCGCTCGTCACACTGGCGCTGGCGCAGGGCGGCACCGACAGCCAGCCTGACGGGGCGCTGGTCCGCCCCGCACAAGCAACGCCGGCCGCGCCGTCGCCGACAGGCGACGACAGCAATCCAATCAACCCACCGCACGTCGTCATTCCCGACGCGTACCGCTCAAATGCGGCCAGCGTCGCAGCGGCGGCTGAATCGGTGGTCTATTTCACGCCGCAGGATGAGAATACCAGCACAACGGTGCTGTTTCTGTACAACACCAACTCGACCACAGCCACGGTGGGCTTGCAGACCTACTACATTAACGGTTCGCTCACGATCAGTACCAGTGTCGCGATCCCGCCCAACGGACTGGTGCGTATTTGCGGCGACACCGTTATGACCGTCTCGGCGTCGTGGTCGAACTACGTGCTGGTGAACTTCACGACGTTCAGCGCATACGGCAAGTTGACGCTGCCGCCCGGCGTCAAAGCGGAAGGCTATGTGGCATGGGATTATACGGGCGTTTACGATCCGCTGACGAACACGCCGACGCTTCCCATGCGGTTCAGCCAGGTCGCGCCCGGCGCGTCGACCGTCTACTTCACACCGCAGGACGAGAACACCAGCACGACGGCGTTGTTCCTGTACAACACGAACCCGACCACCGCCACGGTCAATCTGCATACCTACTATGTTGATGGCTCGCTCACGATCAGCACGAGCGTAATCGTTCCGCCGAACGGGATGACGCGCATTAGCGCGGACACCGTCACCACTGTGTCGGCGTCGTGGTCCAACTATGTGCTGATCAACTTCACGACGTTTAGCGCATACGCCAAGATGACGGTGCCGCCCGGCGTGCTGTACGACGGCTATGTGGCATGGGATGTTTCGGGCATCTATGATCCGCTGGTAATATCGCAGACGCTGCCGCTGCGCTTCAGCATGGATCCGTCCATGGTTTTCCTGCCATCCGTCCAGCGGTGACGTCACACGAGCCGCCGGGCGTTTTGGCGCGCTCCGCGCCTTGCGGCCCGCCGCGACATGGACTACAATCGCGCTGATTCAGATTCGTTGCACGGTATCCACACGCGATATTCGGGTGACGTATGACCGCGTCGCTCGTCGCAAACACGGAGCAGACAGTAAGGCGCCTATGAACGAAAAACCGCTTCACGTTATCACCGGCGCATTTGGCTATTCTGGCAGCTACATCGCAGCGCGGCTTCTCGCGAACGGGGCGCGCGTGCGAACCATCACGAACTCGCTCGACCGCCCCAGTCCCATGCAGGGCCGCATTGAAGCGCACCCGCTCAACTTCGACCACCCGGAGAAACTGGTGGAGTCCCTGCGCGGCGCTGACGTGCTCTATAACACCTACTGGGTGCGCTTTAACGCGGCGGACTTCAAGCATTCGGCGGCGGTCGACAACACACGCACACTGTTCGCGGCCGCGCGCGAGGCCGGCGTGCGGCGCGTCGTGCACGTCAGCATCACGAATCCGTCCGAAGACTCGCCGCTCGAATACTTTCACGGCAAGGCGGTGCTGGAGCGCGCGCTGCGCGAGTCCGGGCTGTCCTACGCGATCCTGCGGCCAACCGTTCTGTTCGGCCTGCAGGACATCCTGATCAACAACATCGCTTGGCTGCTGCGGCGCCTTCCGCTGTTCGGGGTCTTCGGCGACGGCCAGTACCGCCTGCAGCCGATCTTCGTGGACGACCTGGCGGCGCTGGCGGTGGCGCAGGGCGCGGGCCGCGAGAACGTCGTGATCAACGCGATCGGCCCGGAGACGTTTACCTACCGTGAACTCGTCCAGACAATCGGGCGCGCCATCGGCTGCGTGCGACCGATCGTCGGCGTCCCGCCCGCGCTCGGTTACGGCGTCGGCTGGGCGCTCGGCAAGCTCGTCGGCGACGTGATCATCACCCGCCCGGAGATCGAGGGGTTGATGGCCGATCTGCTGCACGTCGACGCGCCGCCTGCCGGCCCGACGGCACTCTCAACCTGGGCCGCCGCGAACGCCGCCACGCTCGGCGCACAGTACGCCAGCGAGATGGGTCGCCGGCGCGACCGCAAGCGCGAGTACCGCGCATAAGTTGCCGGGCGTTCGCCCATGCGGCTTGGCTCAATGCGATGGTCACTACGCTGAGCCGTTTCGGCCCCAGATTCCCGCAGCGATGCACAACCCTCCGCCCATTGTTCAGGGCGCAAAGCGGGTTTACTGTCACCGCCTGCCCGAACTGGCGGGTCAATGATCCGCCTCCACACGAGCCACCTGCGCCGGTCATTGACACGCTTGCGTGGCTGTGGCAGAATCCAGGTCGTGCGCCGCCTGGCGCGCGTTAGATGAGGGGCGTATCCGCGCCCGGAGTAGCCATGACAAACCCTGACCCGTCCGCTTTTCCGCTGATTGCCACGCACTGGGGCGCCTATCGCGCCGAGACTGGCGCAGATGGCGCGCTTCAATTGCACCCGTTCGAGCGCGATCCGCACCCCTCACCGATCGGCCGCTCCATGGTGGGCACGCTCAACGACGCCGCGCGCATCGCCCAGCCGATGGTGCGCCGCGGCTACCTGCGGCACGGGCCGAAGGCCGGCGACAACCCGCGCGGCGCCGAGCCGTTCGTGCCCGTTTCGTGGGACACGGCGCTGTCGCTCGTCGCTCAGGCGTTGACCGACGTGAAGCAGAAGCACGGCAACGAGTCGATCTTCGCCGGCTCCTACGGCTGGTCGAGCCCCGGCCGTTTTCATCGCAGCCAGGGGCAGTTGCAGCGCTTCATGAGCCTGTTCGGCGGCTTTGTCGGCTCGGTCAATACCTACAGCACGGCGGCGATGGACGTCATCCTCGGCCGCATCATCGGCAACCAGTACGAGCTGTTCGGCTTGATGCCGACCTTCGAGGAGATCGCGGCCAACGCGAGGCTGGTCGTCGCGTTCGGCGGCATGGCGCTCAAGAATAGCCAGGTCAACAGCGGCGGCGTCGGCGTGCATTCGACCGAAGACGGCCTGCGCTCGCTGCGAGCCGCCGGAGTGCAGTTTGTGAACATCAGTCCCGTGCGCGACGATGCGGCCGCCTTCCTCGACGCCGAGTGGGTGGCGCCCCGGCCTAATACTGATACGGCAATCATGCTTGGCTTGGCGCATACTCTTGTTGCGGAAGACCTGCACGACAAGGACTTTCTGGCGTGCTGCTGCACCGGCTTCGACCGCTTCCGCGCCTATCTGATGGGCGAGAGCGACGGTCAGCCGAAGGACGCCGCGTGGGCGGCCGGCATCTCCGGGCTGGACGCCGATTGGATTCGCGCACTGGCGCGCCGGATCGCCGCACAGCGCACCCTGATCGCGCTGAGTTGGTCCATCCAGCGCGCCGACCACGGCGAGCAGCCGTACTGGATGGCGGTCACGCTGGCGGCGATGAGCGGCTCGCTGGGCCAGCCGGGTGGCGGCTTTGGCACCGGCTACGCCGCCGAGCACTCGATGGGCCACGCGCTATCGCCGTCGGCAGCGGCG
This sequence comes from Chloroflexota bacterium, assembly GCA_016235055.1. NCBI lineage: Bacteria > Bacillati > Chloroflexota > Chloroflexota bacterium. Next base: position 37,080 of record JACRMK010000047.1, read on the forward strand.
CTGTCGAGGCTCACAAACCCGGTCAAGACGGTTATCCCCGTGGCGCGCATCGCCGATCTGCTGCTCTATCCGGGCCAGACGATCGACTACAACGGCCGCAAGATCACGTACCCGGACATCCGGCTCGTCTACTGGGCCGGTGGCAACCCGTTTCACCATCACCAGGACATGAACAAGTTACTGCGCGCGTGGCAGCGACCGGAGACGATCATCGTCCACGAACCGTGGTGGAACCCGCTGGCGCGGCACGCCGATATCGTGCTGCCCTGCACGACGCCGCTGGAGCGCAATGACATCGTTTCGGGCGATGGCGACACGATGATCCTGGCCAGTCAGCGCGTCGCGGAGCCGTTCGGGCAGGCGCGCACCGACCACGACATCTTCGCCGCGCTGGCCGGGCGACTCGGCGTCCGCGAAGCGTTCACCGAGAATCGCAGCGAGATGGAGTGGCTGCGCTTCCTCTATGACTCGACGCGCGAGCGCATGCTGGGGCGCGGCGTGACGCTGCCGGAGTTCGATGAATTCTGGGCGCGCGGCTACGCCGACAACCCGCCACCGCCCAAGCCGGTCTTCCTGGCGGCCCTGCGCGCCGACCCGGCTGCGCACCCACTCAAGACGCCGTCCGGCAAGGTCGAGATCTACTCGGAGGCGATCGCGGCGTTCGGATACGACGATTGCCTGGGGCATCCGGCGTGGATGGAGCCGGCCGAATGGCTGGGCGCGCCGCAGGCGCGGCGCTACCCGCTGCACATGCTGTCCAACCAGCCGCGCAACCGCCTGCACAGCCAACTCGACAACGGCGTGTATAGCATCGAAGGTAAGGTGGCTGGCCGCGAAGCGTTGACGATGCACCCGCAGGATGCGGCGGCGCGCGGCCTGAGTGCCGGGAACGTGGTGCGCGTGTTCAATGCGCGCGGCGCGTGCCTGGCCGGGCTGGTGGTGAGCGACGGGGTGCGCCCCGGCGTCGTGCTGCTGCCAACCGGCGCATGGTACGACCCGCAGGACCCCGGCGAGGTGGGCAGCCTGGACAAGCACGGCAACCCGAACATGCTGACGCTGGACAAGGGCACGTCGAAGCTGGCGCAGGGGCCGAGCGCGCAAACCGCGCTGGTCGAGGTCGAGAAATACGCCGGAGCGCTGCCGACCGTAACGGCGCACCGGCCGCCGGCGACTGCGACGCCGTAGGGGTGGTTGCGAACCGTCCGTGGTGCGTCGGGACGCATGGCCGTGCACCCGTACAGCATCGGTGATGCCGGCGCACCTTACGTAGGGGCGATTCGTGAATCGCCCTTGCGCCGTGACCCCTGGGAGGATAACCAGTCCGGTCACGGCGCTTTCCTGTGTCACGCCAACGCAGTATCATGACCTCCCATGCCCCCGCCCAGCCATAGACCGCGCCATACCTTTCGCAATGTGCTGCTCATCGCCACGCTAGCTCTGCTCTTCGTATGCGCCGGCTCGTTGGTGCTCAATCGCGCCGCCATCAGCGGCTATCTGGGCGGGGTGACCGGCGAAGACGAGTTCAGCAAGCAGGCGCGTGCCTTCCCGGAATACCTGTCCGGGATTGCGCGCCAACAGCCCCGCACCGACGACTTCGTGCCGATCGCGCACAACGGCGTCAACCCGTTTGGCGTCAACACGTTCCTGAACCAGGAGGTCGAGCCGCAAAAGCGCGCGCGGCAGCTCGACCTGATTCGCGATGCCGGCTTCAAGTGGATCCGGCAGGAGTTCCCGTGGGAGGATATTGAGATTCACGGCAAAGGGGACTTCGACGACCGGCGCAACCCGCCGGCGGTCGTCAGCGCATGGGACAAGTACGATGGCATCGTGCGCATGGCGGCTGAGCGCGGCATCGGCGTCATCGCACGCCTGAGCACGCCACCGCGCTGGACGCGCAGCGATCCGAACGCGATCGCGACGACCCCGCCGGACAACCTGAACGACTATGGCGACTTTGTTGCGGCGGTTGTGAGCCGCTATCGCGGCCAGATTCGCTACTACCAGATCTGGAACGAACCGAACGTCTACCCGGAGTGGGGCGACCGCGCGGTCTCGCCGGAAGGCTACGTCGATTTGTTGAAGGCCGGCTACACCCGCGCCAAACAGGCCGACCCCGAGGCCGTGATCATTGCCGCGCCGCTCGCGCCGACCATCGAGCTCGGGCCGCGCGACATGAACGACTTCGTTTTCCTGCAACGGATGTACGATGCGGGCGCGAAGGACTTCTTCGACATCCTGTCCGTGAACGACTACGGGCTCTGGTCGGGGCCGAGCGACCGGCGCATGCGGCCGCGCGTGCTGAACTTTGCGCGGCCGCTTTATGTGCGCGACATCATGGTGCGCAACGGCGATGCGGGCAAGGCGATCTGGGCCAGCGAGATCGGCTGGAACGCGATCCCGGAAGGGCACCCGGCGGCGCCGGCCTTCGGGCGCGTCAGCGACGACGATCTGGCGCGCTACATGCCCGCCGCCTACCAGCGCGCGCAGGCCGAGTGGCCGTGGATGGGCGTCATGTCGTACTGGTTCTTCAAGCGCGCCTCCGATGCGGAGAGGGACCAGTCGTTCTACTACTTCCGCATGCTGGAGCCGGACTTCACGGCCCTCCCAGTCTACGCCGCGATGCAAGCGTATACGCGTCAGAAGCCAATCATCTACCCCGGCTACTTCCAGGAAGATCACTGGGCGATCAGCGCAAGCGATGGCTGGCAGACGGTGAAAGACGCGCGTGCAGTACTCGGCGCGTATCGCCAGAGCAGCACGCCGAACGATTCACTGACGTTTACCTTTCAAGGGAGCGGGCTGGACGTCGTCTTTGTGCGCAGACCGGGCGCGGGGGTCGCGCGCGTTAACGTGGACGGCCAGCCGGTGGAGTTCAATCTGGTGGCGTCTGATACGCGCTTCGGAGAGCGAACGAGCATCGCGCGCGGTCTGCCGGGCGGGCCGCATACGGCGCGCATCGAGGTCGTCTCCGGCAGCGTGGGCGTAGACGGGATTTTGGTGCTGAGATGACGGACGTAGCAACTCCGCTGGGACCTCGCGTCCGAGTACGAGCGGTTGAGCCGCTCGAACGATTCAACGTCCGCGTGACATTTGACAACGGCGTGACATGCGAGATTGATCTTGCGCCTTATCTGCGGGGGCCAATATTCGACCCGGTTCGCTCCGACCCGGCTGTGTTCCGCGCCGTGCGGGTCGAGGGCGGCACGGTCGCCTGGGAAAACGGCGCCGATATCGATCCTGATGTGCTCTACTACAAACTCAAACCCGCTTGGATGGAAATCGAGACGCTTCCCTCAGCGTAGCCGCTACCGCTTCTGCAGATTCGCCTGCGTCTGCTGCCGTGCTTCATTGGATACGGCGTAGAACTCGGCCGTCCATGGCAGCGCGGGCTTGAAGAACTCCTCATACAGCACGCGCGCGTATTCGCGGATTTCGTACTGCGCGTCGGGCGCGGCGCGCAGGTCGAGGAAGTGCATCAGCGCGTGCGCGTTCATCTTCACGATCATCACGCTGTAGGTGTTCAGCGGCAGGATCATGCGCGCCAGTTCGCGCGCCACGCCTTGCTCGAGCATCTGGTGGTAGAGGCGATACGAGCTCTGGCAGGCCGCCTCAAGTTGCGCGCTCAGTTCGGCATGCGGCAGGTCGCCGGTGTGGCTGGCCTGCTTGTTGCGCGCATCCTGCACGCGCCACGCGGCCGGGATGTAGAACTCCTCCTTCAACTCCGAGTAGCGTCCGCTCCACTCATTGTACTCTGCCACTCTATGCCTATGCCACTGGCGGAACACAAAGATCGGCGCCTTGACGCGGAACGCGAACTCGACCATCTCGAACGGCGAGGTGTGGCGGTGGTACAGCAGGTACTTCAGCAGCTTCTTGTCGCGCTCGTCGCCCCGGCTGTCGCCGCCGTACGACACCCGCGCCGCTTCGACAATCGTGTGGTCATCGCCTAAAATGCCTGTGCAGGCGATTTCGCCTTTGTCGAGTACCGGAACGCGTTTGCCGACGAGGGACTGCGGATTGGCGTGCATGCGGATTCTCCTCCAGGATGGCCGCGCCGATAGGCGCACTTGACGCGCCCGATTATACTTGAGCCTATGTCTGGGATGAAACGAGCAACGCTCATTCTGATCGCGCTGCTGGCGCTGGCGGCCGGGCTGCGCTTCTACCGCATCGACGCGCAGAGCCTCTGGTCGGACGAGGGCTCCAGCGTCGCGCAGTCGCTGCGCGACATCCCGGCGATCGCCGGCAACGCCGCGCGCGACATCCATCCGCCGCTCTATTATATCGCGCTGCACTTCTGGGTGCTGCCGTTCGGCACAAGCGAGGCCGCCGTGCGCGGGCTGTCGGCGCTGCTCGGCGTCGCGCTCGTCGCGCTGTGCTACGCGCTCGGGCGGCGGCTGTATGGCGAGCCGGCCGCGTTCGTAGCGGCGTTCCTGGCGGCTGTGAACCCGTTCCAGGTGTACTACGCGCAGGAAGCGCGCATGTATATGCTGATGGCCGTGCTGGGCGCGCTGTGCGTGCTGGCGTCGCTCTGGTGGCTCGATGATGACGCGCGCACGCGGCGGCTGGGTCTGCTGGTGTATGCCGTCGCGGCCGTGCTCGGCCTCTACACGCACTACTTCTTCCCCGTCGTGATCGCCGTCTGCAACGTGATCGTAGTTGCACGCTGGCTGGCGGTCGGTCGGGTCACGCGGCAACTCGCCGTGTGGCTGGTCGCACAAGGAGTCGTGCTGCTGGCATTTGCGCCATGGCTGCCAGTCGCCCTGCACCAGGTCACGACCTGGCCGGCGGGCGCGCAGACGTTCACGGCGACCGATGCGCCGCTGGTGCTCTGGCGGCTGCTGGCGCTTGGTCTCAGCGCGCCACGCGATGCCGGGCTGGCGCTGGCGCTCTGCGGCCTGCTGGCGCTGGCCGGCCTTTATGTGCGCGGCGCGGCGGGCAGCACGCGGGCCGCCCGCTGGGCGGCGTCGCCGACGTTCGTCGTCGTGCTCTACCTGCTCGCGCCGGTCGCGCTCATGTTCACGCTGGCGCTCTTCAAAGACGCGTTTCTGAAGTTCATGCTGATCGCGTCGCCGCCGTTCGTCTTGCTGGCGGCCAACGGCGTCGTAAACATCGGGCGCGGCGCGGCAGGACGGAACCGGTTTGCCGTGGTCGTGCGCGGCGTCAGCGCCGCAGCCTTCCTCGGTGCGGTCGCGTTCTGGTCGGCGCTGTCATTGCAGAGCTACTTTACCGATCCGCAGTACGCGCGCGACGATTACCGCTCGCTGGCGGGATTGATCGATGCGCTGGGCCGCAACGGCGATGCGGTCATTCTGGATGCGCCGGGCCAGCAGGAGATCTTTGGCTACTACTATCGCGACAGCTTGCCGGTCTACCCGCTGCCGCGCCAGCGCCCGGCCGACCGCGCTGCCACCGAGACCGAACTGGCGGCGATCACGGCCAGGCATGGGCGGCTGTTTGTCGTTTTCTGGGCGACCGACGAGAGCGACCCGCAGCGACTGGTCGAAGCGTGGCTCGATGCCCATGCCTACAAGGCCAGCGAGGCGTGGTACGGCAACGTGCGCCTCGCCCTGTATGCGGCCGTGGCGACCGCCAGCGCGCCATCGCGTATGCTTAACCTTCGCTGGGGCGACCGCATCACGTTGCGCGGCGCCAGCCAGCCGGACGGACCCGTGGCCGCGGGCGAGATCATGCCGCTGACCCTGTTCTGGACGGCCGAGCAAGCGGTCGGCGCGCGCTACAAAGTCTTTGTACACCTGCTCGATCCGCGCGGCTTCGTCGTCGCCCAGCGCGACTCGGAGCCGGTGGGCGGCTCGCGCCCGACGACAAGTTGGGTCGCCGGCGAGACAATCGCCGATCCGTACGGCCTGTTCATTCCGCCGGGCACGGCGCCGCTGGCCTACCCGATCGAAATTGGACTGTACGACCCGGAATCCGGCCGGCGCCTGCGCCTGTCAAACGGCGACGATCGCCTGCTGCTGCCGTCGCTGCGTGTCGAAGCGACGCTGTCGGCGCGCGCGATACCGGGGCTGGTGCCGTTGGAGGGTGGCGCGCGCGCCAACGGACTGATCCTGATAGGCTACCATCTCGATCTGGTGGGCGCGGAAGGGCAGCGTGTGGCGAGCGTGCCGCGAGGCGCGCGGCTGCGGCTGTCGCTGTACTGGCGCAAGCCGGGCGGCATGCAGGGCAATGGCGAGTATCGCTGGCAACTGGGCAGTGCGCGGAAGCAGACGACGCCGACCGACGGTCTCTATCCGGTGTGGCAGTGGCGCGAGGGCGAGGTGGTGCGGGATGACCAGTTGGTGCCGGTGCCGGCGGACCTGCCGGCCGGCGCATACGAGTTGTTGGTGGACGGACGAGTCATCGCCCGCGTGGACGTGCGAACTAGCGACTAGCGGCTAGCGACTAGTTGCTAGTTCGCCGGGTCGGGTATAATTAGTTCCTGTCCGATCCTGATCAGGTCGGCGTTGGCGATGCCGTTCGCGGCCAGGATTTTGGCGGCCGGGACGCTGAAGCGCGCGGCCAGGCCGGACAGTGTATCGCCCTGCTTGACCGTGTAGCGGAACGGGTACTTGAGCGGTGTGCCCGGTGTGTAGATCGGGATGGCGGCCTTGTTGACAGTCGGGGACGGCGCCGGTGTTGCGGTCACGGCCGGCGTCGGGCTGACCACGCGGGTGGGCGTCGCCGTCATGGTTGGCTGCGGTGTCGGCGTGTCGGGTGGTGCGGGCGTGCCCGACGGCTGCGCGCCGGCAGTCGTCGGCGTGGGCGTCAGCGTGATGCGCGGCTGACGCGCATTTTCCAGCCGCGTCGCGGCCTCGCCGCCCGCCTGAAACAGCAGGACCGCGAGATTGCTGAAGACCAGATAGTTCGCCAGGACCAGAACGACGATAATGCTGACAACGCGTGCGCGCGACATGCTGAGATTATATGATTCTATGGGGCGCGCCGTCAAATAGGTTTTTTTGCGGCGCGACCCGCGTCATGATTGCAACGCGGCATCAAGTTCTCCCTCACGCCCTCGCTGGTTTTGAAAACCTGTGAGGACTGGCCGGCCATGCCCACCGTATCCCTGATTGCCACCGTATTGAACGAGGCCGAGTCGATCGGCCGCCTGCTCGATTCGATCGGCGCCCAGACCCGCCCGCCCGACGAGGTGGTGCTGGTCGATGGCGGATCGCGCGACGACACCGTGCGCCGCATCGAAGCGTGGGGCGCGCAACAGCCGTTCGCGGTGCGCGTGCTCACCGTGCCGGGCGCCAATATCTCGCAGGGGCGCAACGCCGCCATCGGCGCGGCGAGCGGCCCGGTCATCGCTTCGACCGATGCCGGCGTGCGCCTCGATCCGGTCTGGCTGGCGGAGTTGCTCGAACCGTTTGACGCGCCGAACCCGCCGGCGGTCGTCGGTGGGTTCTTCCAGCCGGATCCGCGCAACGCGTTCGAGACGGCGATGAGCGCCACGGTGCTGCCCGCGTTCGCCGATGTCGATCCGCGCACGTTCCTGCCGTCTTCGCGCTCGATCGCCTTCACGAAGGAGGCCTGGTCGGCGGTTGGCGGCTACCCGGAGTGGCTCGATTATTGCGAGGACTTGATCTTCGATCTCGGCTTGCGTGCGCGCTACGAATTTGGCTTCGCGCCGCAGGCGGTAGCCCATTTCCGTCCGCGCGGCAACCTGCGCTCGTTCTTCAAGCAGTACTACCTCTACGCGCGCGGCGATGGCAAGGCCGATTTGTGGCGCAAGCGGCACGCCATCCGCTACGCGACTTATCTGGTAGCTGCGCCGGCGCTGGTCGTGCTGGCCGTGCTGGCGTCGCCGTGGTGGTGGTTGGCGCTGGCGCTCGGCGTGGCCGCCTACACGCGCGCGCCGTATCGCCGCCTCGCGCCACACCTCGGCCGGCTTGGCCCCGGTGCGCGGCTGTACGCCCTCGTCATGGTGCCGGTCATTCGCGTCGTCGGAGACCTGGCGAAAATGATCGGCTACCCCGTTGGCGTCTGGTGGCGTCTGACGCGCCAGTCCGGGCGCACATGACCCGGACCGACGCGCCGGCCCGCCCGCTGTCCGACCTGCACAGTCCATCCCGCAATCGAAGCTATCGCTGCTGCCCGGCAAGGAATTCGCCGATGAGCGTCGCAAACGCCTCCGGCTGTTCGTCGAAAGAAAAATGACCCGCCTGGGGAATGATGCGGAAGGTCACGTTGGAGAGCGCATCGGCGTACGTGCGGCTCGCCAGTTCGGTCTGCATGTCGTTCGCCCCGTGGATGATGAGCACCGGGGCGCTCACGCTCTGCATGGCAGCGCGGTAGTCATGGCTCTGACCCATGCTGAGGTACATGGCTTGCACCATCCACCCGCCCGCACTCCCGTGGGCCGGGATTGGGGCGTTGGTGGCTGCCGTGTAGTATCTGGACAACTCGTCGTTCAGACTGATCAGATCGCTTTCTGACTTCGAGAAGATCTGTTGAAAGTCAAGGTATCTCTTCAGGAAGGCGGCGTACTCGGCTTGCATCGCCGGCGGCAGGCGCCGCTCAATTGCCGCAAAGAGCCCGCCGTCGGCCGCCGGCATCACGAGCACGTTGGCCGGCGCAACCAGCACCAATGCATCAACGCGCTCCGGGAATTCTGCCGCATAGAGGGACGCGAGCAACCCGCCCCAGGAATGTCCGATGACTACCAATCGCTCATCACCCAGAATCCGGCGTATGCGCTCGATGTCAGCCACTTGCGCGCCGAGGCCGAGCGGCCTGTCCAGGGCGAGCATGTTCGCGTAGTAATTGGATGACGCGAAACGGTCGATGGGTCGCGTCGATTGGCCGCACCCGCGCTGATCGTAGTAGTGGAACCGGTAGCGGTCCGTCAGCGACGCCAGGGCAGGCCAGGGCCGGGTGAACGGATAGCCGGGCCCGCCGTGAATGACGAGGACATTGCGCCCCCGCCCTTCGGCAAAGTGGAACAACTGAATATCTGGCTCGACCGTCCAATACGCCGCGTCGCCGGATTGTGCCGGCGGCGCCAGTGGTCCGCGCAGGCGGCCGCCAGCGCGCACCATGCCCGGCTCATAGAGCGGCTTCCCCATGCTGTACCAGGCATACCCCAAGATAATCAGGGTGGCCAGGAGCAGCACCGCGCCACCGGCGAATATGAGCTTTACCGATCTCCTCATGGACGGCCTCCGTATCGTGCTTCCCGTGGGGCCCGCGGCCGAACCGCAGGGCCGGACGCATGACCGCCGCTCGCTAGGCTTTCTCCACGGGGAGCTGTACCTCGGTCAGGTAGGCGCTGGCATCGCCGGACTCGGGCCCGCGCAGGTACACCTCGCGGCTTGGCCCGACGGTTCGGTAGCCGTTGCTCTCGATCCAGTTCATGAGCGCCGTGTATGCGGAGCCAATGGCGTCATAGCTACCGGAGTGCAACAGACACGCCATTAAGCCGCCGGGTAGCTGCCGGATGGCGGTCTCGTGGGCGGCGCTTGTGGCGTTCACGGGGATATCCAGCTCCACGTCCACATCATGATCGCGGTATTCGGCGTCATAGTAGAGCGCAACCGGCGCACCGACGGGCTTGAGCTCCAACCGGCCCAACTGGGCAAACACCCGGCCGAACAACTGGCCCAGATCGGCGTACGTCGGTATCGTGTCGTGGACGTAGACAACAGTTTGCGGTTCGATTGTTTTTACGACCACATCGTAGGTTGGCATCGCAGTCTCCTGTTCGATTTGTCTGAGTCGCGTCTCGATGCGCACAAGGCGCGACTGCTGTTCGTCGATTTGGGCTTGAAGCTCAGCCCGCTTTGCTTGCAGCAAGCGGTACAACTCGCTGGCGGAACCGTCCTTGTCCAGCAAGCCGGCGATTTGCTCCAGCGCGAAGCCCAGGTCCTTCAACGCCAGAATACGGTTGAGCCGGCGTAACTGCTCCACGGCGTAGTAGCGGTAGCCGCTGAAGCGATCGGATTGCAGCGGCCTCAGCAGTCCGATCTCGTCGTAGTAGCGCAACGTTTTCACCGACACCCGGCTGAGTTTGGAGAAGTCGCCTATCTTGAGCATCGTCGCACCTCTTTCCCCGGCTATTCGTGCTCATACATGCACATGATACACCCTCCAGCGACCGGAGAGTCAAGGGGGTGAGTCGAGATCCAGCAATTCTCATTTTGGCTTTGGACGGGTACTTTCCAATGCCGGCTTGCTATGAACTGGCCCCCCTGGTGCTTGTCACGCAAGCTGGCTCGACAAGAAAGCGGCGTTGCCCTCCCCCCGACCCCCTCCCAACGAAGTTGTCCATTCATGGGAAACCCTTGCCGCATGGCACAGGCTATTGCCGGTATGACGGACTTGTGAGTTCCGCCAGTGCGTTGGCATGCCTGCACACCGGCCTCATAATGTGATCCGTAAGCAGATGGCACTATAATAACGGAATAAGCACCATCTGTCGGTTCGGCGGGCTGGAAGTTTGCCTCGCTAACATAGTTTGGACCGCCGGGCATCCGATGCGCAGCCTTGATTCGCGTGAATAGCCTCATGCTCCGTGGCTCGACTGGTCCTCTACTGATGATTCGGCGCACTATGCAAGAAGACGGAATCCGCAACCTTGCCTTTATCAGGGCTTTGCTCCATTGAAGATCGCCCCTCTACCGGTGCCCAGTAGTGCACGCCGATACCGTCAACTGTGCGTCACCAAGGAGAAGGCATGCCGCCTGACCACGCCCTTAAGTTGATGCTTGTGGCCTGCATGGTGAGCGTGCTGGCATCGTGCGGCGCCGCTGTGCCGACGCCGAATCCGGTCCCATCGTGGGCGCACGAGCTGATGTTCTACGACTGGGATAGTGACATGCCCCGGTCCGTGCTGGATGCCTTCACGGCGGAGTATGGCGTGCCGGTCAAATACCTGACCTATGAATCCAGCGAAGCCGCCGTTGACGCGATCAAGTCGGGCATGGTGCTCGATGTCGTCGTGATGGAAGCGCGCCTGGTGCCGTTATTGATCGACGGCGGCTGGCTGGCGAAGCTCGACTACCGCAACATCGCCAATTTCAAGAACGTCTCGGCCAACTTCCGCGATCTGTCGTATGACCCGAAGAACGCCCACAGCGTGCCATTCAACTGGGGCACCACCGGTCTGGTGGTGCGCAGCGACCTGGTCGCGTCGCCGGTCAGCCGCTGGTCCGACCTGTGGGACCCGCGCTATGCCGGGGCCGTCGGCATCTGGCGGGGACAGCAACGCGACGTGATGAGCATGACGCTCAAATCGCTGGGCTACTCGGCCAACTCGGAGGATCCGGACGAACTGGACGCGGTCCTGCGGCGACTGCTGGCACTCAAACCGCACTGCATCTTCATCGACGACTTTGACCCCTCCACGTCGGCGCGGCTACTGGCCGATGGTCGGCTGATCATCGCAATGGGCTATGCGACAGACGCACTCCAGGGGCGCAAGTTGAACACTGCGATCACCTATGTCATGCCGTCGGAAGGCACGGCCATGTGGGGGGACAATTTCGTCATCCCAGCCGCGAGCAAGAACCAAACCACGGCCGAACTGTTCCTTAACTTCCTGTTGCGGCCCGAGATCAGCGCCCAGATCATCAACGCCAACTTCTATCCGATGCCGAACGATGCGGCGATCCCCTATATCGCTCCCGAGATCCGCAACGACCCGGCTGTATTCCCGCCAAGCGACTTGCTGAAGAGAGCGGAAATCATCATGCCGCTCAGCCCGGAAGGCCAGGCACTGCACGACGATATCTGGGCGCGCTTCCTTGCGGGCGGCCGCTAGCTTGCCGATGACTCGCTTGTCCCGAACCGGTCGGCTGCCGCGCGCAATCGATTGGCGCTTCTGGCAGACATTGCGCGCCCGGTTGATGGGGCTGCTCGGCATCATCTTCCTGGTGACCGTGCTGGTTGTCACGCTGGGCGTTTCCGCATTTGTCTCGCGCACCGAGGACGAGGCGTGGCGCGACCGGCAGGGTGAGGCCGCGAACAACGCCGCGATTCGCGTCGCGCTGTTCCTCGACGGCATCGCCGATACCATGCGCACCCTCGGCATCATCAAGCGTTCCGATCTGGAAGATGATCCACAGATCGCGCAGCGACTGCTGACCCGGGATTCAGGCCTGTTGGAATTGATCCGCATCGACACCAGCGGGCAGGTTTATGCCGGCGCATACCGTGACGAGCCGCTGCTGGCCAACTTGTATACCATCCGGCAATCCAACTGGTTCAGGCTGGCCCGCGCGGGGGAACCGTACATCGGTGACGTGCAGATCTCCTCGCTCAATGAACCGTACCTCATCCTCGCCCTACCGCTGCCGGAGCATGAAATTGTGGCGGCGCGGGTGCGCATGCAGCTCCTATGGGATATCGTCGCGCATCTCACCTTCGGCGACACTGGAAGCGCGTATGTGGTCAACCGCGACGGGCTGATCATAGCGCACACACGCCCGCGCTTCGTGCTGGCCCATACGACGATCCAGGCGCGACCCGAGTTCACGGCCATCATGCAAACGCGCAATCATGCCTGGAGCGGCCAGTACACGAATCTTGAGGGCGCGGCGGTGTTTGCGGTATCGGCTCCGGTGGTCGGATCGGATTGGATCATCATCACCGAATTGTCGCAAGTGGAGGCCAAGGCGGCGAGCTGGACCGCGCTGCTCACGCTGGGCGGCGGTATGCTCCTGTTCGCGCTGGGCGTCATACTGATCGGTCGGCGGTACCTGGAATGGGGCGTCTTCCGCCCGATCGAGGCGCTGCGCGACGGCGCCGAATTGATCGGGCGCGGCCACTTCGATCATCGCATCACCGTCATGCGCCGCGACGAGATCGGGCAGGTCGCCGAGGCGTTTAACGAAATGGCGCGCCGTGTGCGCGAAGGCAATCAGCAGCTGCAGCATGCGAAAGATGAACTGGAGCACAAAGTCGCCGAGCGCACGACGGAGGCGCGCGCCAGCGTCGAGCGGTTGACAATATTCAATGAGATCAGCCGCTCGGTGTCCACGACGCGCCGCCTGGACGATGTGCTGGACACGATTCACGCTCGCGTCAGGCGCCTCATGCCGCTGGACGTGTTTGTCGTCGGCCTGTTTTCATCCGACGGGCGCGAGATGTCGTTCCCGGCAACTTATGACAGCGGCGTGCGTTACGAAGGCACGCGCGCGCCGCTGGCGCAGATGCCGCTGATGGCGCGCGTGCAGGCATCGGGGAAACCGTTATTGATCAATCTCTCGCCGGACGATATGGCGCAGTTGCCGCCGCACTCGTTTGGCGATCCGACCCGGCATTCAGCGGCGCTGGTCACCGTGCCGCTAGTCGCGGAAAGCGGCATCATCGGCGTCATGTCCGTCCAATCCTACACGGCCGGCGTGTACACCGCCGCGCACATCGAATGGCTCGAGGGTGTCGCGAATCAAACCGCCATCGCGATTGAGAGCGCGCGCCTGTTCGACGCGCTGGCCGCCGAACTGGCCGCGCGGCAGCTTGCCGCCGCCGAACGCGAAACGCTGATCGAGAAGCTGGAGGAGCGCAACACCGAGCTGGAGCGCTTCACCTACACCGTCTCGCACGATCTCAAAAGCCCGTTGATCACCATGCGCGGCTTCCTCGGATATGTGGAGCAAGACGCGCGCGCCGGCCAGTGGGATCGCCTGCAGCAGGACATGCAGCGCATCACCGACGCCACGGGCAAGATGCAGCGGCTGCTCGACGAGTTGCTGGAGCTCTCGCGCATTGGCCGCAAGATGAACGCACCCGAAGACGTGCCCTTTGAAATGGTGGCGCGCGAGGCGGTCGGCCTGGCGGGCGGGCGGCTGGAGGCGCGCGGCGTGACGGTGGTCATCGCGCCGGGTTTGCCGGCGGTGTACGGCGATCACGTGCGGCTCGTGGAGGTCGTGCAGAACCTGGTGGACAACGCGGCGAAGTTCATGGGCGACCAGCCCGCGCCGCGCGTGGAGATCGGCGTGCGGACCGGCAGCGCCGGCGGGCCGGTGTTCTATGTCAAGGACAACGGCATCGGCATCGAGCCGCAGTACCATGCGCGCGTATTCGGCCTGTTCGACAAGCTCGATGCGCACAGCGAAGGCACGGGCGTCGGGCTGGCGTTGGTGAAGCGCATCGTCGAGGTGCACGGCGGGCGCATCTGGGTGGAATCGGAGGGCCAGGGCAGAGGCGCGACGTTCTGCTTCACGCTGGCAACGCCGGCCGCCGCAGCGCAAGCGTAGCGACTGGCATGCGGACAAACCGGCGACCTGTCTCTACATCCTGTACCATGTAAGGGTACGCACAACTCTTCTGCACAGGGTATACCGCAAAAGTGTAGGGATCGTACGGAATGCCAGCACGTCATTCCGGCACGTTTTTTGGCCGGAATCCACTCAAAAAGATGGCGCTGGTTATGGGGACGGTGGATGCCGGCTTACTACACGCCGGCATGACGGACTGCAGAGTTCCGACAGTTCGTCGGTATGCCACTGGAATGGACGCGCATCACGCGCTTTGTCGGCCTTTGGCAGTGTGCTACAATAGCCGCGTGGCGAGCCTGTCGATAGTTATTGTCAACTTCAACACCTGCGAACTTCTGCGCGACTGCCTCCGCTCCGTCTTGGCCTCGCAGGCCATCGCGGTGCCGGAAGTCTGGGTCGTTGACAACGCCTCGTCCGACGGCAGCGCGGCGATGGTGCGCGCCGAGTTCCCGAGCGTCCGGCTGATTGCCAACGCCGACAACCGCGGCTACGCCTACGCCAACAATCTCGCGCTGCGCCAGTGCCGCGCGGATTTTGTGCTGCTGCTGAACCCTGATACCGTCCTGCCGCCGGATGCACTGGCCCGGACGCTTGAGTTCTTTGCGGCGCATCCTGATGCTGGCGTCGTCGGGCCCCGGCTCGTGCGGCCGGACGGCTCGCTCGACATGGCCTGCCGCCGCAGTTTCCCTACGCCCGAAGTTTCATTCTACCGCATGGCTGGCCTGAGCCGGCTCTTTCCGCGCTCGCCGCGCTTCGGGCGCTATAACATGACCTTCCTCAGCGCCGAGCAGACGGCCGAGGTGGATTCGGTCGTCGGGGCGTTCATGCTGGTGCGCGGCGAGATCCTGTCGCAGGTCGGCCTGCTCGACGAGCAGTTCTTCATGTATGCCGAAGACCTCGACTGGTGCAAGCGCATCAAGGAAGCGGCCAACCCGCGCACGGGGCGGCCGTGGCAGGTCTGGTATGCGTCGCACGTGCACGTGCTGCACGTCAAACGCGCGGCGAGCACCGGCAGCGTGCGCGCCCAGCAGGCGTTCAACGACACCATGCTGCAGTTCTACCGCAAGCACTACGCTGCCACCACGCCGTTCTGGCTCGACCGGCTCGTCGTCGGCGGCATCACGCTGCGCGGCCTGCTGGTGCGGATGCGCGCGAGGCAGCCCGCGTGAGCGCCGGCGCCGCACCGGCCCAGCATCCACTCGTCAGCGTGTCGCGCCGCCGGCCGATCTTCTTCTCGTCCGCGGCCATGGTGGTGCTGGATGCCGTGCTGATCGCACTCGCGTTCTACCTGGCGCATCGCTGGCGCATCGGCACCGAGTACCCGCGCCCGCAGAATATCCAGTCGTTTCGCTTCTACCTGCCGATGCTACTGGTGCAGGAGTTGTGCATCATCGGCATGTTCTTCTTCTACAAGCTATACCACCGCAAACGCAGCACCAGCCATCTCGACGAGGTGGCCGCGATCTTCGCCGCCGTGTCGGTGGGCACCACGATCTCCACGGCCATTATCTCGTTCGCCTTCAAGAGCGACTTCGATTACCCGCGCCTGATGATCGTGTATGCCTGGGGACTGTCATTCGCGCTGGTCGCCACCGGGCGCATAGTTCACGCGCGCCTGCAGTGGGCGCTGCAGACCAGTGGCTTCGGGGCAACCAAGGTGATCGTCGTCGGGGCGGGCGAGGCCGGGCAGATGATCGTCAGCACCATCAAGAAGTCGCCCGGGCTCGGCTACCGGCTGGTCGGCGTGGTGGACGACCGTCCCTGCGATGGCGATATGGGCGTGCCGTGGCTCGGCCCGACGGCCCAACTGGGCGAGTTGATCGACCAGCACCAGGTGGGCGAGGTGTTCGTCGGCATGCCCGACGCGCCGCACCAGAAGATCCTGAACATCATCTCCAACGCGCAGCGCGACCAGGTCGGCATCAAGATCTTCCCGGACATCTTCCAGATCATCTCGTCACCGGTCGGCATCGGCGATCTGAGCGGCCTGCCGATGGTGACCGTGCGCGACGTGGCGCTGCGCGGCTGGCGCCTGACGCTCAAACGCGCGCTCGACGTCGTGATTTCAGCAAGCATACTCATCCTCTCGTCGCCAGTCCTGCTCGTGACGGCCATCCTCATCAAGCTGGATTCGCCCGGATCGGTGTTCTACACTCAGGTGCGCATGGGACTCGATGCCCGCCCGTTCGCCATCCTCAAGTTTCGCACGATGCGCACCGACGCGGAAATGAGCGGCCCCGGCTGGACGGTAAAGAATGACCCGCGTAAGACGCGCCTGGGCGTCTTCCTGCGCCGCTTTCACGTGGACGAAATGCCGCAGTTCATCAATGTCCTGCTGGGCGATATGAGCATCGTGGGGCCGCGCCCGGAGCGCCCGGTTTTTGTCGAGCAGTTCCGCCGCCTCGTACCGCGCTACATGGAGCGCCATCAGGAAAAGGCCGGCATCACCGGCTGGGCGCAGGTCAACGGCCTGCGCGGCGACACCTCGATTGTCGAACGCACCAAATACGACCTGTACTACATCGAAAACTGGTCATTGCTGTTCGACATCAAGATCATCCTCCGCACCATCTGGGTGGCCCTCTCCGGCCAGTCCGAGTAACCAGCCACTAACCACTAGCAACTAGTCGCTAGTCGCTAGACTTGTTACATTTTTATTAGAGATATTGACATCAAAATCGCATCGTGGTATCATTTTACCTATGAATTAGCACTCGTAAATCGAGAGTGCTAAAGACGAACTATGGAACTCACCGCTCGTCAAGAAGCGATTCTAGCGCAAATTGTACAGCACTATATTACGACCGCGGCGCCTGTAGGCTCCGAAGCGATTGCGCTGCGCATGCCGACGCGCATGAGCTCGGCCACCGTGCGCAACGAGATGGCGATGCTCGAAGAGCTCGGCTATCTGATGCACCCGCACACGTCGGCGGGGCGTGTGCCGACTGCCAAGGGCTATCGCTATTTTGTCGAGCGGCTGATGGATCAGTCCGACCTGTCCAGCACGGAAAAGCGGATGATCCAGCACCAGTTCCATCAGGCCGAGATGGACCCCGAGCAGTGGATGAAGCTGGCGGCGTCAGTTCTGAGTCATACGACCCGCACGGCGGCCGTCGTCACAGCGCCGCGCAGCGTGCAGACGGAGTTCAAGCACATCGAGTTGCTGGCGATCAACGACAACCTGATCCTCGCGGTGCTGGTGCTGCGCGACGGCACGGTGAAGCAGCAGATGATCGCTGCCCCGCAGCCGGCGCCGATGCAGGATGAATTGTCGGCGCTGGCCGCCCGCCTGACCGCGCAACTGGCCGGCGTATCGGCCGTGCAGGTATCGACGCTGATGAGCATGGCGTCCGGCCTGGAAGCGCAGGTGCTCGATCGCATCGCGACGATGATGTACCAGCAGGATCACAGCGGCAGCATGGCCATCTACCGCGACGGCCTCAGCCTGATCTTGCAGCAGCCGGAGTTTGCCGAAAGCCCGCGCGCGCAGCGCCTGGTGTACGCGCTGGAAGCGGGCAATTCGATGGAGCAGGCGCTGGATGAGGCGACCTCGTCGGGCGGCGTGCAGATCGTCATCGGCGGCAACGACCGCTGGAACGAGATGCAGGACGTCAGCCTGATCCTGGCGCGCTACGGCATGACGCAGACCGCCGTCGGCGTGGTCGGCGTGCTGGGGCCGCTGCGTATGCCGTACGGCCGCGCCATCTCGACCGTGCGCTACGTCGCCAGCGTGATGGATGGACTGGTGGAATGGATATTCAAGTAGCAGACCGCCGGCCGCGCGAGCGACCGGACGCATCTGATCGTGGAGGACAAACAAGGCATGTCACAGGAACAGACCGTCGAAACACCCGCGGCTGGACCGCAGAGCCAGCAAGCAGACGCGGCAGAGCAGGCGCGGGCCGACGCGGCCGACTACAAGGACCGCTGGATGCGCAGCGTGGCGGAGTTCTCAAACTATCGCAAGCGCACCGAGCGTGATTGGGCCGACGTGCGCGCCACGGCCGGCGCCGATGCAATTAAGAACCTGCTGCCCGTGCTGGACGATCTCGACCGCGCTCTTAGGGCGGTGCCCGCGGAGTTGCAGTCGCAGCCGTGGGTGGAGGGCTTCCGGTTGATCGAGCGCAAGGCCGTGGGTGCACTGGCGCAGGCCGGCGTCACGCCGATTGAGGCGATCGGACAGATGTTCGACCCGAACCTGCACGAGAGCGTGGCCGCCGAGCCAAGCGACCAACCGCACGGCACCGTGCTGGAAGAGTTCCGCAAAGGTTATCGCATCAATGACCGCGTATTGCGCCCGGCCATGGTAAAGATCGCGCAATAAGACACGTAAAGCAATCATTCGACAGGAGATTACAATGGGCAAGATTATCGGTATCGATCTGGGCACGACAAATTCGGTGGTGGCGGTGATGGAAGGCGGCGAGCCGAAGGTTATCCCCAGCGCGGAGGGCTCCAATCTGGTGCCGTCCATCGTTGCGGTCAACCCGAAGAGCGGCGAGCGGATGGTCGGGCAGGTCGCCAAGCGCCAGGCGATCACCAACAGCGAGAACACCATCTTCTCGATCAAGCGCTTGATGGGCCGCAAGTTCAAGGACGCCGAAGTGCAGAAGGCGCTCAAGGTGCTGCCGTACAAGGTGGTCGAAGCGCCCAACGGCGACTGCCGCGTGCTCATGGGCGGCAAAGAGCACTCGCCGCAGGAGATCTCGGCGATGATCCTGCGCAAGCTCAAGGAAGACGCGGAGACCTACCTCGGCGAATCAGTTACCCAGGCGGTCATCACCGTGCCGGCGTACTTCAACGACTCGCAGCGGCAGGCGACCAAGGACGCCGGCAAGATCGCCGGCTTGGAAGTGCTGCGCATCATCAACGAGCCGACGGCCTCGGCGCTGTCCTACGGCCTCGACAAGAAGAAGGACGAGAAGATCGCCGTCTATGACCTGGGCGGCGGCACGTTCGATATCTCGATTCTCGAGCTGGGCGACGGCGTCTTCGAGGTCAAGTCGACCAACGGCGACACGTTCCTCGGCGGCGACGACTTCGACCAGCGTGTGATGGGCTGGATCATCGACGAGTTCCGCAAGGAGCAGGGCATCGACCTGCGCAACGACAAGATGGCGCTGCAGCGCCTGAAGGAAGCGGCCGAGACGGCGAAGAAAGAGCTGTCGTCGGCGCAGCAGACCGAGATCAACCTGCCGTTCATCACGGCGGATGCCAGCGGCCCGAAGCACATGATCATGACGCTGACCCGCTCGAAGCTCGACCAGTTGACGTCGGACCTGGTCGATCGCTCGATCCAGCCGGTGCGGCAGGCGCTCGAGGATGCCAAGCTGCGCGTCAACGAAGTGGACGAGGTCGTGCTGGTGGGCGGCATGACGCGCGTACCGCTGGTGCAGGAGACGGTCAAGAAGTACTTCGGCAAGGAGCCGAACCAGAGCGTGCATCCCGACGAGGTGGTGGCGGTCGGCGCGGCGATTCAGGCCGGCGTGCTGGGCGGCGAGGTCAAGGATGTGCTGTTGCTCGACGTGACGCCGCTGACGCTCGGCATCGAGACGCTGGGCGGCGTGGCGACGCAGTTGATCGAGCGCAACACGACGATCCCCACCAAGAAATCGCAGATCTTCTCGACCGCGTCGGACAGCCAGACGTCGGTGGAGATCCACGTCGTGCAGGGCGAGCGCCCGCTGGCGGTGGACAACAAGACGCTCGGCCGCTTCATCCTGGACGGCATTCCGCCGGCGCCGCGCGGCATGCCGCAGGTCGAGGTCACCTTCGACATCGACGCCGACGGCATCCTGCACGTCACGGCGCTGGACAAGGCGACCGGCCGCGAGCAGAAGATCACCATCACGGCGTCGTCCGGCCTCAACAAGGACGAGGTCGACCGCATGGTGAAGGAAGCGCACAAGCACGCCAACGAGGATGCCAAGCGCAAGGAAGAGATCGAGACGCGCAACACGGCCGACAACCTGGCCTGGCAGGTCGAGAAGTTCGTGCGCGAAAGCGGCGACAAGATCCCGGCCGACGGCAAAGCCCAACTGGAGCAGAAGGTCGGCGCGCTGCGCGAGGCGCTGAAGGGCAAGGACGTGGACGGCATCAAGCGCCAGCAGGAAGATCTGCAGCAGGCGTGGCAGGCGATCGGCCAGACGATGCACCAGCAGCAGCCAGGCCCGGGCGCCGGCCCGACGCCGGGCGGAGACGCCGGCGGCGAGGGCAAGAAGCCGGATGATGGCACCGTCGAGGGCCAGTATCGCGAAGTCTAACGGCAGGCCGGGGCGGGCAGGCGGGGCTGACCCCGCCTGCCCGCTTTGGTGTTTGTTCAATTGGTATGGGTATAGTAAACTCCACGATTAAATGAACGAGAAACGCGACTACTACGATGTGCTCGGGGTGCCGCGCAACGCCAGCAGTGAGGAGATCAAGCGCGCCTACCGCAAGCTGGCGATGCAGTATCACCCCGACCGCAACCGCGAAGACGACGCCACGACCAGGTTCAAGGAAATCAACGAGGCGTACGAGGTCCTGCATGACGGCGAGAAGCGGCAGGTCTATGACCGCTACGGCCACGCCGGCGTGCGCGGGAGCGGCGGCCCGCAGGACTTCTCGGGCTTCACCGGCTTCAGTGACATCTTCGAGGAGTTCTTCGGCTTCGGGCGCACAAATGCGTCCAACCGCCGCGCGCCGCGCCGCGGCGCCGATCTGCGCTACGCGCTGGCACTGAACTTCGAGGAAGCGATCTTCGGCTGCGACAAGGAGATCGAAGTCACGCACTCGGACGCCTGTCCGGTCTGCCAGGGCAGCGGCGCCGAGCCGGGCACCTCGCCCAAACGGTGTCCGCAGTGCAACGGCACCGGCGAAGTGCGCCGTATGCAGCAGACGATCCTCGGCTCGCTCGTCAACGTCAGCACCTGCGACCGCTGCAACGGCGAAGGCGAGATCGTCGCGACGCCGTGCCACGAATGCCGCGGCTACAAGCGCGTGCAGCGCGAACACAAGCTGACCGTGCAGATCCCGGCCGGTGTGGACGACGGCACGCAGATCCGGCTGGCGGGACAGGGCGAGCCGGGCGTGTACGGCGGCCCGGCCGGCAACCTGTACGTACAGTTGAAGGTCAAGGAGCACAGGTTCTTCCGGCGGCAGGATAATGACATTCTGCTCGACGTGCGTATCAACATCGCGCAAGCCGCGCTCGGCGACGAGATCACCGTGCCGACGCTCGACGGCGACGTGACGCTCAAGATCCCGGCCGGCACGCAGACCGGCCGCACCTTCTCGCTGGCCGACAAGGGCGTGCCGTTCCTGCGGCGCCAGGGGCGCGGCGACGAACTAGTGACCGTGCGCATCATGACGCCGGAGAGCCTGACCGAGGAGCAGCGCAAGCTGTTCAAGCAGTTGTCCAAGACGCTCGGCAAGGAAGTGATCGAGCAGCCGGGCAAGGGCATTTTCGACAAGGTGAAGGACGCGTTCGGCATGTAACGCGCGTCCCGCGTGCGGAAATGATGATCAACGGGTGACACGGCTCACCCGTTCTTTGTGTGCCCCCGTCTTCTGCTCCCGTTGTCGGGGTTTTGGGAGTTGGCGTTTGGGAGTTGGGAGTTCGGTTTGGATCTACTTGAGATTTCCGTCCGCACGGACGGCGAAGCCGCCGAGGCGATCAGCGAGTTGTTCAACCGGCTGGGGCAGGGCGGCGCGGTGATCGAGGAAGCGCCGTCGCAGGCCTCGCGCGCGGTGCTCGTGCGCACCTACCTGCATGATGACGAGCACCTGGCGGACAAGCGCCGCGAGATCGAGGAGGGGCTCTGGCACCTCTCGCTGCTCTACCCGTTTCCGCCGGCTGAGTTTCGCATCCTGCAGGAAGACGACTGGGCGAACGCGTGGAAGGCGTTCCATCCGGTCCAGCATGTCGGCGGGCGGATCGTGCTGAAGCCGACCTGGCGCGAGCACACGCCGCAGCCCGGCGAGTTGATCATCGAACTCGACCCCGGCATGGCGTTCGGCACCGGCCAGCACCCCTCGACGCGCCTCTGCCTGCTCGCCATCGAGCGATACCTGCGCCCGGGCATGCGCATGATCGACGTCGGCACCGGATCGGGCATTCTGACGATCCTGGCGGCGCGGCTGGGCGCGGCCGAGATGTTCGCGTGCGACATTGACGGCCTGTCGGTCAAGGTCGCCCGCGAGAACTGCGCGCTGAACGGCGTGAGTGCGCATCTGCGCCTGGAAACCGGCTCGCTCGGCGATCTCGACTTCGGGCCTGAACCGTGGGACATGCTCCTGATGAACATTCTCGCGCCGGTCATCATCGAGTTGCTGCCGCTGGCGCGCCCGCGCCTGCGCGATGGCGGTCTGATCGTTCTTGCCGGGCTGATCGAACCGCAGGTGGACGGCGTCAAAGAGCAGATGGACGCAGTCGGCATCACGGAGATTGACCGCATGCAGGACGGCGACTGGGTGATGCTGGTCGGCCGGACGGGCGGCGGTGAACAGTGAACCGTGAACGGTCAACTGTGAGCAGCAGGCGCTGGCCGGTCTGAGCAACCGTGACACTGCATCGTTTCTTTGTGCCGGAGGAGACGCTGGTCGGCGATACGGTTGCGCTGCCGGCAGATTCCGCGCACCAGATCGCGCAGGTGCTGCGCCTGCGGCCCGGCGAACGCATCATTCTGCTGGGCGGCGGCGGGTTGGAGCACGAGGCGCAACTGGAAGCCGTCGCGCGCGCGGCGGTGATCGCCCGCATCGTCGCGACGCGCCCGGCGGTGGGCGAGCCGGCCCTGCGGCTGACGCTCTGCCCCGCGCTGTTGAAAGCCGACAAGTTCGAGGGGGTTATACAGAAGTGCACCGAGTTGGGCGTCGCGGCGTTTCAGCCGGTGATCAGCGCGCGCTGTGTCAGCGAGGCGGCGAGCGCGCAGAAGCTGGCGCGCTGGCGGCATATCGCGCAGGAAGCGGCCGAGCAGAGTGGGCGCGGCTGCGTGCCGCCGGTCGAACCGCCGCGGCCCTTGCCGGATGCGCTGAAGCAAGCGGGCGGCCTCATGTTGATGGCGCACGAAGTGGAGCGCGTGACAAGCCTGCATGCCGCGTTGGCCGGCCAGTCGCTGGCCGAAGGCGTGTGCCTCTTTATCGGTCCCGAGGGCGGCTTCGACGAGCGCGAGGTGGCGCTGGCGCGCGAGGCAGGCGCGTTGCCGGTCTCGCTGGGGCTGCGCATCCTGCGCGCGGAAACGGCCAGCGTGGCGGCGGTGGCCGCCATTATGCACGAGCGCGGCGAGATGGGGTAGCGGGTGTACGACCGCTGAACGCGGCGGGAGAATAGTTGCGGCGCTTCTCGGCCTGGCGCATCATCACGCCTAATATCGCGCACGACCCCGAGGCGCGCGACGCCGACCGGCACAGCACGCTCAACCGCTCGCAGCGCCGCGACGATCTGGACGTCGTGACGAACAACGCGTACTAACAAGCCTTATACTGTTTTGTGATGAGTATGTCCTAATCCACTGTCATTTTGAGATGGTCCATACCGCGTGCGGTATGCGATGCGGCAGAAACTTGGGCGCGGAATTTCCAAGTCGTCATTCCGGCGAAAGCCGGAAGCCAGGCAGACGTAACACAGGCCGCTACGCGCGCCAGATGCCGGCATGACTACCTCGGGCGTCGCAGCCCGTGAACCAGTTGAAGTTTCTGAGCAGCGCGGCGGCCAGACCGATGGAGTGCAACACGCTTCGCGCGCGAAGAATCTGGGATGGTGCATTTCAGATGTTTCGCGCGCGTAACGAGCCAAAGGACATAAGCCCTGCCTTCGCGCTTCATCCTGTGCCCGCCGCGCAGCGGCGGACGGCGGCGCAGCCGCCGTGCACAGGACATACATGACAAACAAGGATATCTATAAATCGAAACAGTATTAACACAGCGACACAGAGGCACAGAGAAAACCTGAAAGGGTTTCACTCTGTGCCTCTGTGTCTTTGCGTTGATCTGTTTTCTTATCTTTTGTCGAAGCGGAAACTGCGCCGTGCGCTCGCGAGCCGCTCGAAGTAGGCGCGCGCGGCATCGCGCATCGCCGTCGCCAGCGCAAACAATTGATCGATCGCCAGATCGCCGAGTGTGTCGGCGTCTTCCGAACTGCCCGGCTCAGACTGCTTGTACATCAGGCGCTTGAGCCGTTCCCATTTCTCGCGCGCCGCCTCTTCTTTGAACACCATGCGCAGCAGGAACGGCACCGGCCGTTTGGGGTCGCCGAGGTACGGCTGCACGGCGGCATAGTAGCCTTTGCGCCCGGCCGGCGGATCCTTGCGGTCGTTCTGCCAGAGGAAGCGCAGCACCGACACCACGAAGTAGTGGAACGACGCCTCCTGCGGCGCGCCGTCCACCAGCGGCTTGAACAGCAGGATGAGCGCCTGGCGCTTGTCGTCGAGCTCGAAGCACGGCGCGACGACGGCGTAGATCGCTTCCGACGGCACAATCTTTTGCCCCATGGCGCCGCCGGTTGAGGTGTCCTGAAAGAAGCCGCGCGCGTTGACGATGCTTTCCAGCAGCGCCACTTCGCCGATGCGGAACTGCGCCGCGCCGCCGCGCGAGTCGCGCGTGTTGACGAGGAAGTGGTCTTCGGCGGCCTCGGCCAGATCCCGCAACTTGAGATAGCTGAACTCGACCGGCTCCAGATCGAGATACGGCACCACGGGCACCAGCAGGTTGCGCGCGCGCTCGTACACGCGCAGGATATCCTGCCCAGCTGGCGAGACCTCGCGCCGGTCTTTTGTCGCCGCGGCGTTGCCGTCGGGTCCCCAGCCGATGAAAATCGGGTCGCCGGCCTTGTTGCGCACGACCGTCGTCAGCTTGTCGACGACGATCTCCGGCGCGGAGCGCGCACTGTTCGGTTCCGGGGATGGCATGGCGTGGTTGACCGTGGCGCGCGGTTAGCGCGTCCGCCCGCGTGCGGGGCCGGGCCTCGGCGGCGGGACGACCGGCGCGGGCGCCGGCGGCGCGTAGAACGTGTTGACGACCGAGACTGCGTGGCCCAGTTGCGCGGCGGCCTTGACGACCGGCTCGATGTGCTGTTCGTAGTCGGACCGGATGAACGCCAGTATCTGGTCGCACTGGGCGATCTGCGCCTGCGCGATCTTGCGCACGCCGTCAATCGCCAGCACGATACGCCGCCGGTCGTAGCCGCGATCTTCGAGCTTCTTCCACGCCTGCTCGCCGGCCAGCTTCCGCGTGCCCACGATCTCCATGATGTCGTGGTCGAAGATCGTGACATTCTCGTCGCGCGGATTGATCAGCGGCGGCGTCAGCCAGCCGGGGGCGGCCTTCGCCGCGGCGCCGGGCGGCGGCGCAGCCGGCTTGTAGATCAGGTTGTGGAAGAACCGGCCGACATCGATGCGCGGCGCTTTCGGCGCGGGGGGCGGCTCGCTGTGCGGGAACTCCTTGTCATCAATGGTGAGCACGCCGATCGCAGTCTGGGCGTTGCTGAGGTACTGCGTTGCGGACTGCCGGTTGCGCTCCTGCTCTTGCTCCTCGGCCTCTTTGCGGCGCGCCACCACGCCGGGGTCGACATACGGCGGCTTGTCGCTGCCCTCCCACGTCGCCGCCACGAACGAGTTCCAGAACGCGGCCATCGCCGCGCCCAGTTGCTGGGTGACCTGCTGGACGGCGGCCAGCAGCATCTCCAGCGTGACCTTGCGCGCGCGCAGGAGGATGCCCGCCGCCGCTTCCGGCGTGTAGCCGTCCTCGCTCTCGGCCAGCAGCGCGGCCGCGAAGACGATCAGCGTCGCTTGCGGATCCAGCGCGGCCAGCCCGGGCGCGCCGAGCGTCTGGTCGCGCAGCGCCTCGGCTTTGAGCGGCGGTAGTTTCGGCTCGGATGCGGCGCTCATTTCGTCAGCACGACCTCGCCATCTTTCAGCGTGGCGCTGAGTTTGTCGCCGGCCTGGAACTCGCGGCGCAGGAACTTCTGCGCGATCGGGAAGCCGAGCTTGCGCTTGATCAGGCGCACGAGCGGGCGTGCGCCGTACTGCGCCGAGTAGCCCTCTTGCGCCAACTGCGCCTTCAACTCGTCGGAAACCGTGACCGACAGGCCGTTTTCGGCGAGCAGCTTGTTCAGCTTCGCCAGCTCGATCTCCGCGATCGGCGGCATGTCGGCCGGCTTGAGCATGTTGAAGACGACGACGTTGCTCTCGCCGTCGTCGGCGTTCTCGTCGCCGATGCGGTTCAGGAACTCCGGCCGGAACGTCTGCCGGATCAGCCCGCGCACCACCTGCTTGACCTGCGCCTCGCTGATCGGCAGGCCGTCGTCGCCGGTCTGCCCGATCAACTGGTACGCCTGCGCGCCGACGTTGCCGGTGAAGATGACGATCGTGTTGCTGAAATCGGCCACCTGCCCCTTGCCGTCGGTCAGCTTGCCTTCCTCCAGCAGTTGCAGCGTCGCGTTCATCACGTCGGGGTGCGACTTCTCGAACTCGTCGAACAGCACCACGCTGTACGGCTTGCGGCGCACCGCCTCGGTCAGCTGCCCGCCTTCCTCGTAGCCGATGTAGCCCGGCGGCGCGCCGATCAGCCGCGCGACCTCGTGTTTCTCCATATATTCCGACATGTCGAAGCGCAGCACGCCGTTGACATCGTTGAACAGGAAGCGCGCCAGCGCGCGCGCCAACTCCGACTTGCCGACGCCGGACGGGCCCATGAAGATGAATGCGCCAATTGGCCGCTTGGGATCCTTGAGCCCGCCCATCGCCGTGATGATCGCCTCGGAGACGACGTGGATTGCCTCGTCCTGCCCGACGATCGCCTTCTTGAGCTCCGCCTCCATGCGCAGGTAGCGGTCGGGATCATCGGGGGTGACGACGATCCCGGTCAGCTTTTCGAGCGCTAGGTCGATGTCGGCCGGATCCACCTGCCGGTCCGGCGTGAACGGCTTCGGCTGCAGTTTGCGCAGCGCCTCCGACTGGCTCATGCGGATGCCGACGACCGCCGTGTTCAGCAGTTCTAGCGGGTCGGCCGGGTACTTCGCGGCCAGCTTGGCCAGTTCGCCGATGGCGGCATCGCTGATGCCGAGCGCCAGGTTGGGCCGGCTGACCTGCTTTTCCAGGTCGGCTTTGCGCTGCAAGAAGATCTGCTTGATCTCGTCGGCCTTCAACGGCGGCGGCACGATGGCGCGCGCGCGCCGGTAGAGCGGCTTGACCTGCTCGGTCTTCCAGTCGGCCTCCGAGAGCCATGCGACGATCTTCGCGCCGTTGCCGGCGGCCGCGCGCTGCACGAGCGCGGCGGCGTTGCTGTCGGCCAGGCACTCCGCCAGGTTCGGGATGAAGACGATGCCGGCCTGCGCCTGGTTGAACGCCGCCATCAGTGTGTTGGCTGGGCTGGCGCTGAGGTCGTTGCGGTCGGGATCGATCAGGCTGCGGTAGTGCAGTATGCCGTCGCCATCGGCGGCCAGCAGCGTGGCGAGGTCGGCCAGCGCGGCATCGCCGTCGTATGCGCGCGGTGTTATCAGCACGACGAACGGGAAATGCTCCAGCGCGGTCACGATCTCTCCGGCCAGCGCGGCGCGTACGAGCGGGCGCGGCTCGGCCAGCGCCTTCGCCTCGGCCAGCCGGTCGCGCAGCATCTGGTGGCTGCCGGCGGGCGCAACAGGTGCGGTAGTCACCGGCGCGCCGATATTGCCTGCGGCGGAGGGCACAGCCAGATCCGGCGCGCGCTGGAAGGTCAGCACCACCGTGCCGGGTTCGAAATCGTCCTGCCGCCGCGTGAAGTCGGAGCCGGCGTAGCCTGGCAGCACGTCACTTGCGATTTCCGCGCCCCACTCGCTCAGAGTCGGCACCAGGATGGAACCCGGCTGGCTGGCGTCGGCGGCGATGGCGTCGCCGGTGTCAATCGGATGCGCCGTGGCGTACTGGCGGCTGACGGCGAGCAGGTCGCGCAGCGGCGCGCTGATCAGCAGTGGCGTTGGCCCGACCGTCAGCGTGCCGCCGACCGGCTCGGTTGCGGGCGCATCGAGCTGCGCTTCGCGCAGTCGCGCCACCAGATCAGCCAGGCTGCGCGGGCTATAGATGCTGCCGTCCGCGCCGCGCGTCATCGTGAGCGCATAGCGCAGGAAGCTGGCGCCGGAGCCTTTGCCCTGTGCGATCGCCAGCAGCAGGTCGGCCTTCGTCAGCAGCGAGCGGTGCGGCGGCAGGCTGCTCGCGGCGGCCGCCAGCGCTTCCTGCATGCGCGTGGAGACGCTGAACATGCCGGGCAGTTCCGGCACGGTCGCCGTGAGACGGCTATTGAAATTTTCGGTGCCTGTTGAGTACATGCCTGCGTCCTTGATGCCGCGCGACGGGCCATCCGTCGCCGTCGCCTGCGCGGCCATCTGACATTCTACCCGCAGTCCCGTATTTTGCAATCGCCGGGAGAGCGCGTTAGAACTCGGGGCGACGGTGCTCTGCCCCGTAGATGCATTATATGGTTGATGGCCGAACAAATCCAACACCAGATCACAAAGGGGGTGTATTTCAGATGGGGGCCGGTCCCATACGGCCCAACAAGACGTCACTCCCGCGAAAGCGGGAGTCCAGGGGCAACACCGCTGGATGCCTACTTTCGCGGGCATGACATAACGCGGCCGTAGCACACGCACGTCTCCATGACGCCGGTGAAATGCAGTCGCGCAACGGAGCGTATGGAGCTATGTTCTGTGCCTCCGTGTCTCTGTGGTTCGCTTGCCTTCTACCGCCAGCTGGCGAGTGCGCTTGACGACCGGGCAGGCCGTGCTACACTACCGAAATGGCTCTGATCTCTCTACGTGAAGTCACCCTCTCATTCGGCGGGCCGCCCCTGCTGGACAACATCAATCTGCAGATCGAGCGCGGCGAGCGCGTCTGCCTGCTCGGCCGCAACGGTACCGGCAAGTCGTCGCTGCTGCGCGTCGTCAACGGCGATCTGCCGCCCGATCGCGGCGCTGTCTGGCGCGCGCAGGACGTGCGCACGGCGTACATGTCCCAGGCTGTCCCGTTCGACCTGCACGGCACGGTGCACGATGTCATCGCGCAGGGACTCTCCGCCGACGACGCCGGTGATGCGTGGCAGCGCGAGCATCAGATCGCTAAAGTCATCTCGCAGACCGGGTTGACGGCAATGGCTGAAAGTGCCACGCTCTCGGCCGGGCTGAAGCGGCGCGTTCTGCTGGCGCAGGGCCTCGTGCGCCAGCCCGACCTGCTGCTGCTCGACGAACCGACCAACCACCTCGATATCGAGTCGATCGCCTGGCTGGAAGACTTCCTGCGCCGCTACGGCGGCACCATGCTCTTCGTCACGCACGACCGCATGTTCCTGCGCCGCCTCGCCACGCGCATCATCGAGCTTGATCGCGGCCAGTTGTCGGACTGGGACTGCGACTACGACACGTTCCTCGTGCGCAAGCAGGCCGCGCTGGAAAACGAAGCGGTCGAGCGCGCGCTGTTCGACAAGAAGCTGGCCAAAGAAGAGGTCTGGATTCGCCAGGGCATCAAGGCCCGGCGTACCCGCAACGAGGGGCGCGTGCGCGAATTGGAGCAGATGCGCCGCGCTCGCAGTGAGCGCCGCGAGCGGGCTGGCACGGTGCGCATGGCCGCGCAGGACAGCGAGCGGTCGGGTCAACTGGTCGTCGAGGCGGAGGACGTCAGCTACGCCTTCGGCGAACGGCCGATCATCCGCGGGCTGACCACCACGATCATGCGCGGCGACAAAGTCGGCCTGATCGGTCCCAACGGCTCCGGCAAGACGACGCTGCTGCGCATCCTGCTCGGCGAGTTGGCGCCACAGTCCGGCACGATCCGGCACGGTTCGCGCCTGAACATCGCGTATTACGATCAACTGCGGACGCAGTTAGACGAGGACCTTTCGGCCTACGAGAATATCGGGCAGGGCCGCGACCACGTCGTCATCAACGGCTCGCCGCGCCACGTGATCAGTTACCTGCAGGAGTTCCTGTTCGAGCCGGAGCGCGCGCGCCTCGCCGTGCGGGTGCTCTCCGGCGGCGAGCGCAATCGCCTGATGCTGGCCTGGCTGTTCACGCGCCCGGCCAACGTGCTGGTGCTCGACGAGCCGACCAACGACCTCGACGTCGAGACGCTCGAACTGCTCGAAGAGTTGTTGCTCGATTACGAAGGCACGCTGCTGCTGGTCAGCCACGACCGCGCGTTCCTGAATAACGTTGTCACGAGCGTGCTGGCGCTGGAAGGCGACGGCCGCGTCGGCGAGTATGCGGGCGGCTACGATGACTGGCTGCGCCAGCGCAAGGCGCAGAGCGCGCCGGTTGAGGCCGTACCAGCGCGCGAGAGCCGCGAGCGCCCGAAGCTGTCCGCCCCGCGACTGACGTACAAAGAGCAGCGCGCCCGCGAGGCGATGCGCGCCGAACTGGACGCCCTGCCGCAGCGGATCGAGACGCTCGAAACGGAGCAGCATGCACTCGCCGGCGCCCTGGCCACGGCCGACTTCTACAAGCAGCCTGCTGCCGACATCGTGCGCCACAACGAGCGGGTCAAAGCGTTGGTGGACGAGATCGCGGCGGCCTACATGCGCTGGGAAGAACTGGAAGCGGCGCTCAAATAGCGCGGCAAATCGCGGCACATCCGGCTCGGTGTCATGCCGGCGAAAGCCGGCATCCAGTGCTGGACTCTGGCTCCCATGAAATAGATCGCATCCTGTGGTAGGGCCAGGTCTTTGACCTGGCCGACCGGACGGGTCAAAGACCCGTCCCTAAATCGGCAGGACTATGTTCATGCGCGAGGTGTGCGCTCGCGGCGCATCACCAACTTTCGCCGGAATGACGGTCTGTGGGTGGGCGCGGCAATCGATGTGGCCGGATGCGACTATCAAATGAAAGGCAGATCACGATGACCGAGCACCTGGAAGGCAAACTGAGCGGCACGGCCGGACAGTTGTACTGGCGCGCCTGGCGGCCGGAGTCGCCGCGCGCGCTGGTTGTGATGATGCACGGTTTCGCCGAGCATATCGGACGCTACGCGCACGTCGCCGAATTCCTGACGGCGCGCGGCTATGCTTTCTACGGGCTGGACCACATCGGCCACGGCCAGTCGCACGGCCAGCGCGGCCACGTGCACGACTTTGGCGATTACTTGAAAGACCTGCACGCCTTCAGCAAGTTGGCGCAGTCGAAGGAGCCGGGCCTGCCGGCCTTCTTGCTCGGCCACAGCCAAGGCGGCCTGATGGCGCTGGCCTATGGCCTGACCGGCCCGTCCGATCTGCGCGGCATCATCGCCAGCGGTGCGGCGTTGCGCCTCTCGATGCCGGTGCCAGCCTGGCAACTGCATGCATCGCGCATCCTCTCGCGGGTCGCTCCGACGTTCAGCATGCCGAGCGGCATCAACAGCGACCACCTGACGCACGACCCAGAGGTCATCGCGCGCTACGCAAAGGGCGGCGACCCGCTGGTGTTCCACGTCGCGTCGGCGCGCTGGGCGATGGAGTTCTTCCGCGCGCAGGCCGAGACGCTGGCGGGCGCGGCCCGCTTCACCGCCCCGCTGCTGATGCTGCACGGCGGCGATGACCGCATCGCCAGCATCGACGCCGCGCGCGAGTTCTTCGCGGCCGCCGCTTCGCGCGACAAGACGATGCACGTCTACGACGGCTTCTACCACGAGATCTTCAACGAGATTGGCAAGGAGCAGGTGCTGGCCGACGTCGCCGCCTGGTTGGACGCGCGCGTGTAGCGGGGCGCGCACGAGCGATTCGGTATGGCAGGCACTGGCGGGCGGCTCAGATGCCTGATGGCCGCTCAGCGCATCGCTCAATGGGCGGCGGCAATCACGCGCGCCACGCGCGGTTTGTCGCGCAGGAAGCGCAGCGTCACGAACAGCGCGCCGAGCGCCATCAGCAGCGACAGCACGAACAGCGGGCGATAGCCGAGGCTTTGCGCAATCGTGCCGCCGATCAGCGGCGCGATAAACGAGATCAAAGCGGTCAACGTGTTGGACAGGCCGACGTAGAGCGGGCGCTCGGCGGGATCGGCGTAGCCCACGATCCAGTTCAGATAGCTGGAGAACCAGGTGCTGGTCGCCGCGCCCGATAGCATGAAGCCGACGTATAACGCCGGCGCCCCGACGCTTCCGGCCAGCAGCGCGCTGGCGGGCACCAGTGCCAGACCGCCGACCGCCAGCCGGATCGCCAACAGGTTACTGCGCGCGCCCAGTCCGGTGTACGCCAGCGCACCGGCCAGACTGCCGACGGTCTGCATCGCCAGCAGCAGCGGCACAGCCACCTCGCTCGCTTGCCCCAACTGCACCGTCGCGTAGCCGACGTAGAACGGGGCCGCCATCATGAACAGGCTGATGAGCAGACGCGTGATGATGAACGCCCGGAACGGCGCGTCATCGCGCAGCGCGCGAACCAGCCCGGACACGAAGGCGCCTGCAGCCGGCGCATCCGCGTGCGGAGCGCCGGCGGAGAGTTCGTGAAGGAAGACGCCCGGCAGAATTGAGAGGACGAGCAACGCCC
Organism: Chloroflexota bacterium; assembly: GCA_016235055.1. Lineage (NCBI taxonomy): Bacteria > Bacillati > Chloroflexota > Chloroflexota bacterium. The sequence continues at coordinate 69,758 of JACRMK010000047.1, forward strand.
CCGCCGCGCCGAACAGGATGGTGTAGTTGTCGGGGAACCCCGGCCCTCCATCGCCCAGAACGACCCCGATCAGCGGCGCGATGCCGAGCATCAGCACACTCGTGACGGCGGTCGTCAGGCCGAGCACGCGCGCCCGCCAGCGGTTATCCAGGCTGCTGCCGGACAGTTCGGCCCACGGAACACCGATCAGCCCATCGCCGAAGGCTGCCAGGCCAAAACAGATGAAAAAGGCCGGGAGGATCAACTCCGTGCGCTCCCGGCCGGCCCACAGCATGATTGCCGTGAAGATCAACATCATCGATCGGGCGGGAATATTGGGACCGACCAACCACCACTTCTTGCGCGTCTGGCGAACGATAATGCGAGCGACCAGCAGTTGCGGCAGCGTCTGGCCGATGGCCAGCAGTGTGCCGGATAGCCCGATCACGATCTCCGAGTCGGTGAGGTGGCGCACAAAGTCCGGGATCACGGTCGTCTCGCCGATGATGCCCATGGCGAGGTTGAACAGAATGTTATCGCTGAGGAAAGCGATGAAGTTGCGCCGATAGATGTGTTCGCGTCGCGCCGGCGACAGCGCAAGCGCATTGGGTTCGGTCTGGGCAAGCCTGGTTGTTGGGGGGCGTTCCATACGGTTATCAATTATACGTCAACCGGCTCCCTGAGCCGGTCAATGGGGGCGGCCAACCGGTGGTTGCGCTTCGACGGCGCATCGTGCCGCTCGGCGCCATCTTTGTCGGATTTTCATCACGTACTACGACAATTGAATGGCTCTGCCCCGATCGCCAGCAATTCTCAATTTGGAGTCTGTCCACCCGGTTGCCCCTCATCCCCTTAGAATCTCGCCCCCTCCCAACGAAGTTGGGAGGGGGTCGGGGGGAGGGCAACGCCGTTTTCTTGTCGAGCCAGCTTGCGTGACAAGCACCAGGGGGGCCAGTTCATAGCAAGCCGGCATTGGAAAGTACCCGTCCAAAGCCAAAATGAGAATTGCTGCCGATCGCTCCGCCAATTGACGCGCCATATCGGATGGGGTAACATTAAATTCTGCCGTCGTGTTGGACTTTGGATATTGGGATTCTCCCATCATCCCGTTGGGATTTGGAAATTGGGATTTGGAATTTGATTCACAGGAGTTCACTGCCATGTTCAGCCCCGATGCCGCCGAACTGTCCGCCGAGCCGTATCTGAAGCTGGCGCGCCGCGCCGCCCACCCGCGCCTGTGGGAATTGGTCGGCTACAACGCGCGCAACGAGCTGGAGCTCAACGGCGCCGGTCTCAGTTTCATCGAGGCGGTGCAGCGCTACGGCTCGCCGCTCGAGGTGCGCGACACGACGATCGTCGAGCGCCGCTGCCGCGAGTGGCAGAAGATGGGCCGCGAGGCGGCCTGGGCGGCCGACTACGACCCCGACAAGCTGGCTTACGCGTACGCGACCAAAGCGCGCGAGCGCGCCGAGGTCGTGATGGCCGCCTACCGGTCGGGCTACGCCATCGAGACGTCGGGATCGCAGAACCTTGAGGACATCAAGTGGTTAGCCCAGCACGGCCTGATCAAGCTAAAGGGGCTGCGGCTAATCCATAACGGCTTCAAGCCGGAGCCGCACACCGAATCCGAGGCGCTCGACCTCGACCGCATCGCGCCGCGCAAGTCGCGCATCGACTTCGTCGACGCTCCGCACAAGGTGGAAGCGACGGCTGACGTGCCGTACGCCGACTACATCAACCTGCTGCGCAGCCTGGGCGCCGACTCCGTGACGGTGCTCGATTCCGGCGAGTTGAACATGTTCGCGCAGGTCGGTGAGGTGCCGTCGATGGAAGTCGGCATCCGGCTGAAGTGGGGCAAGTTCGCGACCGACGCCGAGGCCGCCATCTACACCAACCGCTTCGGCATGACGTGGCCCGAGGCCGAGCGCACCGCCGAGACGATTCAGCACATCGGCCACCTGAAGCTGACGATGCTGCATACGATGGTCAGCGCGGCGGAGGATATCCCGGTCGAGAAGTTCACCGCCTCGCTGATGCTGGCGGCGGACAAATACTTCCAGTTGAAGCAGCGGTACCCGTCGATGCGCTACCTGAACATCGGCGGCGGCGTTCCCCCGCTGGCGGACAACTACGATCACCGCGCCTTCCTGGAAGCGCTGTTGAGCGGCGTCAAGGCCAAAGCCGAAACGCTCGCGCTGGAGCCGCCGACGATCGTGTTCGAGAACGGTAGCCTGGTGGCGGCCGACGCCAGCTACCACGTCTTTGAAGTGCGGCAGTGGAAGTCCAACAGCGTCGACGCCAGCGGCCAGCGCGTCAACTGGGCGATCCTGAACGGCAGCATCATGGTGACGCTGCCCGACACCATCGTGCTCGGCAAAGCGTTCGACTTCCTGGCCGCCAACAATGCCGGCAACCCGGCGCTGCCGGTGCTGCTGGGCGGCACGACCTGCGACGGCGACGACCATTACCCGCGCGATTTCAGCAAGCGGGTCTGGCTGCCGTACGCGCAGACCGGCCAGTTCGTCGTGGCGTGCCGGCTCGGCGCGTACCAGAAGCAGATCAGCGGCGAGCGCGGCGGCCACCACAGCGCGCAGAAGGAACCGGCCGAATTGGTGCTGGCCGAGGGCGCAGACGGCCGCATCAAGACGCGGCTGATTCCCCGCCAAACCCGCGAGGATATCCGCGATATCTACGGCTACAGCGAGAGTATGCTGCCGCTGCTGGAGCACCTCAAGGCGGAGAACCGCCGCGACTAGCGGCTGGTCAAAAGATCTAACCACAGAGCCACAGAGAGGAATCCGTTTAGGGTATTCTTTGTGTCTCTGTGTCTTTGTGGTGGAAGGTTTTCTTGTTCTGGATTGTCTTTAGCGCCAGTAGAGCACCAGCCCGGCCAGCGCGGCCAGCAGCAGGATCGCGTTGACCGGCACGCGCCGCGCGATAGCGAGCGCCGCGCTCACGGCGACAATCGCCAGGCGCGCGACGTCGAGGCCGTCGGTGCGCAGCAGGTCGGCCAGAATCACCACGCCGATGCCGCCGATGACGAGCACCACGCCGTCGAGCAGTCCGTGCGTCGCCGGATGGTTGGCGATGCGCGCGTGGCCGCGCTGCACCAGCAGAACGAATAGCGGCGGCAGCAGCATCGCGATAGTCGCCAGCAGCGCGCCGAGGCCGCCCCCCACCAGATAGCTGAGGCTGACGACCCACAGGCCATTGGGGCCGGGGCTGAGTTGGCCGACCGCCAGCGCCTCGGTGAACTGCTTCTCCGTGGCCCAGCCGAGGTCGATCAGGTCGGCGTGCAGGCTGGGCAGCGGCCCGAAGCCGCCGGTCGAGAACAGGTACGCCTTCAGCACCAGCCAAAAGAACAGCAGCCAGTCCATCGGTTATGCGCCCCCCGCGCGCCGCGCGGACCAGGCGTACGCCGCCGCGCCGCACAGGCCGCCCAGCAGATACAGCCAGATGACCGGCGGATTGAACAGCCGGAAGACCGCTGCACTGCCCGCCAGAATGCCGAGCGCGACCAGCAGCATGCCCGGCCCGCGTTTGCGGTTGCCGGCCAGGATCGGCCGGATATTGCGCCAGCTCGTCGCCAGGCTGACGCCAACGATCGCCGCGAAGACCGTGCGCAGCGCCGCCTGCACCGGCGGCAGTTCGCGCACGCTCGAATAGACTGCCGTCATCGCCACCGTGATCGCCGCGCTGGGCAGCACCAGCCCGGCCAGTGAAACCACAATGCCAGGCCAGCCGCCCAGCCGCTTGCCGATCGTGATCGAGATGGCGATCAGCGTGAGGCCGGGGGTGATCTGGCACATCGCCAGGATGCGTGCATACTCCTCGGCGCTCAGCCAGCGATGCTTGTGTATGAAGTTTTCCTGGATCAGATACTGCACGATCGCCCCGCCGCCGTACGATGTGGCGCCGATGCGCAGCCAGGTCAGGAACAGCCGCGCGTGGGTCGGCGCGGGCGCGAGGCTCGGAGAATCATTGGGCGTCGGCATGGGTGGAGGCGGACTGCGGTCAGCCGGTCGAGCGACCGTAGCTGGAAGGGGATCAACCAACTCAGCCGCGCCCATGATAATCCAGTTCCGCGTGGCGCGCAACGCGCGCGGCACCGCCGCGCAGCCCCCGCCCGCGCTCGCCGGTTGACACGCGCGCTCCATTTCTGATACCATCGCCCTATGAGCGCGTGACGATTGATTTCATGCGCAGACGCGCCGTTCAGCAGCACGCCGAGGGCGTGCGACGAGCGGCTGGGAAGGATGCAGAGAAGCCGTCACATAGGCTATGTGGAACCAGGGGAGGAATCGCATGCAAAAAGTGCTCGTTGACATTCACGGCGCCGGCAAGCAGATGAGCAACTTCCACGACGAGGCGCGCGCCGCGCTGTCGAAAATCATGGGCGCGACACCCGTCAGCGTCCCAGCATGGTACGCTGATTTGTCGAACATCGGCTCGCCGGTGTACGGCGACGATGATGCCGGCCTGGCCCCCGGCGCGGTCGAGTTTCGCCGCGAGTTCCGCCAGGCGATCCGCGACCAACGCGCGGCGACCGACGCAGCCCAGCCGGCCGCCGGAGCCGAATACGGTTTTGCCGAAAACGCGCTGTTCGTCGCCGACCTCGTCGCCGATGTGACGCGCTACCTGTACGACGCCGGCCTCCAGCCGAAGGTGCAGCAGCGATTGATCGATGCGCTGGACAAGGCGGCGGCGCTGGGCGACGCGATCGTGCTCGTCAGCCACAGCCTCGGTACGGTCGTGGCCTACGACGTCCTGCGCCAGGGCGCGTCGCGTTGGAAGGTCGCCGAGTTCATCACGATGGGCAGCCCGCTCTGGAAAGTCGTCAAGGCGGGTGGTGCGCGCGCGGCGGATACGGGGCAGATCGCGGTGCCAGCAGTACCGCGCTGGCGCAACTTCTACGACACGAGCGATCCGGTCGCCAACGCCATTGGTCCCGCCTTTCCGGGCTATCGCGTGGAGGACGTCTACTTCGAGATCGCCCGCGAGCCGGTCGCCTCGCACGACTACTGGCACAACGCCGAAGTGTTGACGACGCTCGCCGCGGCCCTGCGCTGATCGCTCCGAGCGCATGGACGACCTGACGCTCCACATCGGCGGCGCAGCCGACCCGCGCTTCGTATCGCTGGCAGACGCGGCCGGACGTGCGCTGGCGGCACGCGCGGTCGCGCTGGATCCAGCAGCCCTGCGGCGCGCGGCCGCCACGGCCGGGTTCGGCGTGTTGTTGAGCGGTGCGCTGTTCGACGACGCCCTGCGCGATGCCCTGGCCGCGCACACGCCGGCGCACGTGCGGCTCGACGTAGCGGCGGAGGCGCGTGACCTTGAATCGCTTCGCTGGGAATGTCTCGTGCGGCGGGCCGGCGCGCTCGACGTGCCGCTGGCGGCGCACCCGGCGACGCCGTTCTCGCGCCTGTTCGACGCCGGCGCGGTCTATGCGCGCGCCCCCCAGGCGGGCTGGCCGCTGCGCGTCGTCGCCGCGATCAGCAACCCCGTCAACCTCGAGGCCGAAGGGCTCGCGCCGCTGGACGCCGAGGCCGAGTGGACCGAATTGCAGCGCGCATTCGCGCCCCTGCGCGGGCTGGCGGTGCTCGAGCGGGTGCCCGCGCCGGTCAGCCTCGATGCCGTGTTGCAGGCGCTGGAGGCGGGGCCGGCGATCCTGCACTTCATCGGGCACGGCCTGTACGATGACGCGCAGGGCCGCGCGATGCTGGCGCTCGAGAACGGCGCAACGCGCGCGCTTGAACTGGTAGACGACGGCGCGTGGCAACGGCGGCTCGCCGCGCTGGCCGTCGCGCCACGGCTGATCGTGCTGGCGGCGTGCGAAAGCGCAGCGCGCGTGCGTGAGGGTGCGCTGACCGGCATGGCGCCCGCGTTCGTACGGGCCGGGGCCGGCGCGGTCGTCGCGATGCACGACCGCATCGGCATGGACGCGGCCCGCGCGCTCGTTTTCCATTTCTACCGCCGCCTCGCCACGCACGGCGAGATCGACCGCGCGCTCAACGAAGCGCGCAGCTATCTGCTCGACACGACCGTGCGCAGCTGGTCCATGCCGACGCTCTATCTGCGTCGCGGGGCCGAACGGGTATTCGCCGCGCCGCCCGAATCGCTGGAGGCGCCGCCCGCCGCCGAAGGCGAAACGCTCATCCTGATCGCAGAGTTCCAGGGCGACGTCAACGCGGCGTTCGAGGTGCGCCTGCGCGACCGGCTGCAGAAGCAGATCGCGGCCAACGCGATCGGTGCGGCGCGCGTCGTCTACCTGCAGCACAACGCATTCGGCCCCGATGCCGACGACCGCGTGGCGCAACTGGCGGCGCGCTATGCCGCGTCGCTGGTCGTGTGGGGCTGGTATGATCTGGGCGGCGGCGGCTTCCAGGCGCGCTTCACCGCGACCGACGCGCTAACCCAGTTCCGCGCCCACGACCTGCAAGCGGTTGCGGCCGGCTCGGCGGTCGGGGGCGATCTGGTCACGCCGCAGGACCTGGCGGTCTTCGTCCAACGTACCCTGCCCGCGCGCGTGGACTTCTTCGTGTTCTTCGCGCTCGGCGTGCTGCGTTACTGGGCGCAGGACTACGACGCCGCCTTCGCTGCGCTGACCAACGCAATCGACGCAGCGGCGAACTTCGTGCCGCCGCCATCCGGCCTCTCCGACGCGTATTTCTATCGGGGCAACATCAACGCGTTCCACCGGCAGGCGCGCGCGGAGGCGATCGCCGACTACACGGCGGCCCTGCGCGCCGGTCAGCCGCCGGTGGTCGTGAAATCTGCCGTGCCGCCGGTGCGCGGCGCGAATGTGGCGCTGGCATCCGCCGCCTTCAATCTCGGGCAGGCCTTTCGCGCGCAGGCGGAACAGCGCCGCCTGACCGGTGACGCGAATGGCGCCGGCGATTCGTACAAGCAGGCGCTCGACGCCTACGGCGATGCGCTGATGCATGACCCGCGCAATGCGCCGACGCTCGAGATGCGCGGACTGACGCATTGGGAACTTGGGAATGCCGCCGCCGCTGGCGCCGACTACCGCGCCGCGCTGGCGCTCGCACCGAGCGCCGAAGTCCACAACAAACTGGCCATCGCCCTGGCGGCGCAAGGCGATATGCCCGGCGCGCAGGCGGCGTTTGACGCGGCGGTGCTCCGCGCGCCCGAGCGCGCCGATTACCGTTACAACCGCGCCCTGCTGGCGCGGCGACAAGGACGAGCGACCACTGAGGCGGGCGATCTGGCGGCATATTTGCGGCTGGCGCACAACCCCGCCGACCGCAGTGCGGTGCGTGCGCGACTGACGGAATTGGGTTGGACGGACGACAGCTAGAGCGGTTTGCGGAATAATCTGATATGGTGCCGCATAGGGCTGCACACCGCAGGTAGGGACAGGCCTTTGGCCTGTCCGGCGGGCCGGCGACGTGTCGCACCCTTTGGGGTGTCAAAGACCTGCCCCCTACGCGGTGAACCGTATGGCGTGCGCGATGTTATTGCACAATGCTCCAGCGACTTCGGGAGGAGGAGACCATGTCGGGTTCAAACCTCGATCAGAGCGGATTTCGGATGGATCGCAGCACCGGCAAGCGCGGCGGGCTTGCCGGGCAAACCGGGATGATCGCGCAGGCGTACGGCGATGCGACGGCGATCCTCGGCCGGCCGTGGCCGGTGCCGCCGCCGAACGTCGAGTTCGTTATCCCGCAGCAAGATGCCGTCGGCGTCGAACTAGCGCACCTCGTGCTGCGGCTGCGCGAGGCAGTCGGCAGTGCGGCCCCCAGCCAGGCGGCGCCGCTGGGGAACGTCGTGGAAGCGCTGGTCCGCGCGCTGCGTGAGGCGGCGCCGATCGGGTCCGCCGCCGTACCGACCGATTCAGGCGCGACGGCACGTCTGCGCGAGTTGCGAGCGGCGGTCGAGCAATTGGCGGACGCCACGCCGGTTCAGCCGGCGCTGGCAGCGATGTGCGCGTTTCCTCCGATTGCCGCCAGATTCTGAAAGGAGAAGTATGCCCGGTTCACATCCTGATCAAGACGACTTCCGCATGGATCGCGGTGCCGGCAAAACGCCCGGCCCCGGGGGGCGCGGCGGTCGCGGTTCCGACATCGACTCCTCGTACGAGGATGCGACGGCGATCCTCGGCCGGCCGTGGCAAGCGCCGCCGCCCTATGTGCAGTACGTCGTCACGATGCAAGACGCCGAGGGCGCCGCACTCGCGCAGAAATTGACGCTCCTGCGGCGGTTGGCGGGCCTCGGCGTCGTCTTCAGCCAGCCATCGCCGCTGGGGGATGCGGTCGAGGCATTCATTCGTGCCTTGCGCGAGACGGCGCCGACCGATCGCGCAATGAACGACCCGCCGACCGCCCCAACGCTGCCCGATCCGGCCGTCGTCGCGCACCTGTGCGACCTGCGCGCGGCGATAGAGCAACTCGCGCCGGAGGCGGCCGTCCGGCAGGCGCTGGATGAGGTCTGCGCGTTTCCGGCGATTGCCGGTCGGATGTGAAACAGGAGATTCGTCAGGTAGCGACGACCTGACGAGTCTTGCTTCGTGCATGCGCCTGCAATCTACGTCGGCGGCTTGTCACCGGCGGGCGCCGGATCTTTCGGCGCTTCCGCGCCGGGGCGTTTGGCCGCTACCGCCACATGCTTGTCGATCAGCGCGCTGAGGTCGGCCACCGCCGCCTTGTTGATCGCCTCCAAATCCGCCTGCATTTTCTCCGCATCGTTCGCATACATCAACCGAGTCCAGTACGTGTTGTAGATCAGGCCGAGCCACGTGATGAACTCAAGGTTCTGCTCGAGCGCGCGCAGCGGCTGGCCGATGAAGAAGGCGAGGAACGTCACCACGCTAATGCCGCCGAAAATCGCCGCGAACTCCCAGCCGCGCCAGACCGACAGCAGCGCGGCGACGACGAAACCGGCCAGGCCGACGATGTAGAGCGTGCGGTACATCCAGACGGTCAGCCAGTAAGGGCGCATGAAGGCGTCGAGCAGTTTTCGAAACATCTCGCTGTTCTGCTGGAAGCCCATCACGGTGTGCTTCTTCCACGCGTCGTACACGTCGGGGTCCACCTTGCCGCGCGGTTTGCCGACCGGCGGCAGGTATTCCTGCTCGCGGTCGGCCGGGCCGGGCAGGGCGTCGCCGGGCGTCAGATTGGTGCTCATCGGGTCAGCTCCCCGCCGTGGATTTCACGGTGTCATGTCATTGACGCGCAGGCGCGCACCCGGGTCGCCGAGCAGGATGTGCGCCCGCGCATCGTTCCGTTCCTGCCACCAGCGCGCGACCTCATCGGGGTCATAGTGCAGGTGCGCACTGACGGCTTGCATGCGCTCGACCAGTTGATGTGATAATTGCACGGCGCGGTCATGGATATCGCGCAATGAATGGCCGACCGGCGCGCCGCCGAGCAGGGTGCCAAGCGCGCGCTCGAAGCCGAGCAGACTCGGCCGATCCCGCAGGTTAAGGTAAGAGTATCCGCGCGCCCGCTCCACGTGTCCGACGAAGGCCAACGCGCCGCGCGCCAGCAACTGCATCGGCAGGCCGGCGACAAACGGCCGCGCGGCGATCACCGGCGCGGCGAGGCCCTGCGCCGGCGCGTAGTCGTCGCGCAGCGGCGTGCCCGCGCTGAAGCACGCGAACGAGAAGACCGCCATGCCGTGCGGGTTGGCGGCCGTCGCGTCCGCGCCGCCAAAGGAGTTGCCGGTTCGGCAGGGCGTGTCGAGTTCCCATTCCTGCGTGACGAGCGCACCTTGCACGGCCTCTTGCCCGTCGTACGGCTGGCGGTAGCCGTAGCCGTGGCCGGCCGTGAAGACCAGTGCGGGTGGGCGAGCCTGCGCAAATTGCGCGGCGAGGTTCGCCTTCAGCGCGTCGGCCGCAAAGAAGCCGCGCGGCTTGAAACCGAGGTCGGGATCGAGGCCGTCGTGCAGCGGCTTCGCCAGCAGATTGCAGCTTAGATACGTCGGGCGGTCGTCTGTATGCGCCGGCGCCCAGAAGGCCGCTTCCTTGCGCGTCGGAACGGCGGCGTCGGTCTCGTAGGCGATCAGGTGATCGACGTACGCATCGTAGTCGGCGGCGCGCGGAAAGCACAGCCGGCCAGTGGCATACTCGCCATCCAGTTCGAACTGCAGGCGGAACGGCACGCGCTCCGGATCGCCGGCAATCAGCAGGTAGTATGGTACCTTCTTCGGCTCGCCCGTGCCCGGCGTAACGTCGTGGTCGGCGAGGAACTCGGCAGCGGTCGTGGTGTCCGTCACTTCGAACATGCCAGGCGCAAAGCCGAGTTGCCGCTCGCGGTGCGCGGCGAGCCGCTCGACCGCTGTGCGGACCGCAGGGTCTTCACCCTTTCCGAGGATGACGCCCCAGCGCGCTTTGCGCATGTCTTCGAGGTTGACACCGAAGCCGAGGTGCCGGCCATCCTTCTGCTCGGCTGCGCTCTTGAGCGCGTCACGCTCATCAGAAGTTAGCGCGGTGTACTCGGCGCGCGCGCGCGCGACGATCACATCGGCGGCGACCGGTTCGCTCAGATAGCGGCCGGTCAGCGCGTCGATTCCCGTATAGTGTACTAATCGGTCGGCGTTGGACATTGACGGTCTATCCGGTCGGGCTACTTGTGGCAGGTGAGGTCCTCGTGCAGGTACTTGACACGCTCGGCGCACGTCAACGCACGCGTGACACGCGCCCGGGCGTACGCGGTCAAATCGTCGAGATTCGCCAGGAAGAAACGCAACGTGCCATCGCTGTTCGCGGTTGCCAGTCGCGCGCCGTCGGGACTATAAGCGATGCCGAGTACGTTGAGCCGGTAGCCGAGTAAATTGCGCTGGGCAGCGCCGGTCGCCGCGTCCCACAGGCGGACCGTGCCGTCGGCGCCGCCGGTCGCAATCTGGCCGCCTTTGGGACTCCAGCCGACGCTGTGCACGTCGTCGTCCATGCGCACTTCATAGCGCACATCACCGGTCGCCACGTCGTACACCCGCGCGGTGCGCCCCTCAGCAGGCACGAGGATCAGACGGCTGTCGGGACTGAAAGCAATCTGGCGCACGTCGGCATTGCCGCCGGCCAATGTGCGCACGAGTTGGCCACTCTGCGCATCCCAGATGCGCACAGTCTTGGACAACATGCCGGCGACGAAACGCCCGTCGCTGCTCCACCCGACAGCCCTAACTGAATCGCCGGCCTTCATGAGCATGAGTTCTTTGCCGGTAGCCGCGTCCAGTATACGCGCGGTTTCGTCGTCGGAGCCGCTGACGATGCGGCGGCCATCCGGACTCCATGCCACCGAATTCACGGGGCGTTCATGCGCCGGACGGGTCCACGTCGTCTGGCGGCTGGCCACGTTCCAGATCGTCACGTCGCCCTGGGTGGTGTCGCCGTAGGTGCCCGAGCCAACCGCCAGCAGTTTTCCATCGGGGCTGAAAGCGGACGCATGCACGGTAGATGCGTGTGACAGTTCGAATTCCGCCACGTTGGTGGCCGCGTTCCAAAACACGACCTTATTGTCGTATGCGACGGCAACGAGGGCGCCATCAGTCCTCCACGATACGGCAGCCGGCGCGCCGTTGAGCGGCACACTGAACCGGGGTGGCCGCTCAACCCGCCAGATGCGCGCGGTCTGATCGGCGCTGCTGGTCAGCAGACTCTGGCCATCGGGACTGAACATGGCGCCGGTGATGGTTGTGGCGTGGCCGGACAAGCCGATGATCTCGCCGCCCGATTCATAATCCCACACGCGCGCTGTCGCGTCGTCTTCAACCGTGGCCAGGCGCGTTCCGTCCGGAGCGAAGGCAATCGCCCTCACCGGGCCCCTGCGCGCGCCGAACTCACGCAGCAGACCGCCTGCCGGCGCGCGCCAGATGCGCACGACGCCCTCCGTGTCGGACGTCGCCAGCACATTGTCCTTGGGATGCCAGGCCAGAGCGCTGATGAATCCGCTTCGGTCTGGTAGGAGGGCGACGGGTGTCTGCGCATCCAGGTTCCAGATGCGGGCCGTGCCGTCATCGCCGCCCGTGGCAATCAAATTGCCGGCAGCATTCCAGGCCACCGTGCGGATAGTATCCGTGTGACCGCTCAAGACACGCACCGAACGACCGCTGGCGGTATCCCAGATATGGAGCAGGCGATCTTCGCCAGCGGTGGCGAGCAGGCGATCGCCCGGACCCCACGCCATGTCCAGCACCGGCGCTTTGTGCGCCAGTTGATAGAGCGCTTCGCCGCCCGTCACGTTCCAGATGCGCACGGCGCCATCGCGGTCGGCGGTGGCGATCCGGCGACCGTCTCGACTCCAGACCACGCGCATGATGTCCACGCGTGACCCGCCGAGCAGGACGAGCGGACGCCCGTTGGCCGCGTCCCAAATGATCGCGGTGTTGTCGGCGCTGGCGGTCGCGATGCGCTCGCCATTTGGCGACCACGCCGCATCCGCGATCTCAAGCTTGTGGCCGGCAAGCTGGAACAGTTCCTTGCCGCTGGCGGCATCCCACACCATCGGGTTCGCCACAACGCCCAGCACGACCACTTGCCGCCCAAACGTCAGGATGCGCTTGCCATCGGGACTGTATAGCGCGCGGTCCACGGGCGCGTCGGGGCGAAGCATCAGCCGCTGGTACGACTGGTTGGCCGCCTGCCATGCGACGCTGTCGGCTTCGGGCGTGTAACTGAGCTTGAGCGACTCCAGCGCCAGCAGGGTGCTCAATTCGGGATCGTTGTCCAGTTGCAGCGACGCGCTGGCCGCCAGTTCGCGCGCGAGCGCCAGGGTGCGCTGGGCCTGCGCTTCGGCGCTGGCTTTCTGTGCGGCATCGCGTTGTGCTTGCGCCTCGGTGTTCGCTTTTTGTGCGGCGTCACGCTGCGTCTGCGCTTCGGCGCTGGCCCGTTGCGCCGCGTCGCGCTGGGCTGCGGCATCGGCCTCCGCCGCCAGCGCGATGTCGCGCTGGCGGCTGGCTTCGGCGCTTTGCTGAAGCGAGTAGCCGAAAGCGGCCAGCGCCAGCAGGGCCAGCACGGCCAGCGCGATGCTCAAGGCGGTTTGCCGCCGGCGGGCGGCGCGCTCGGTTTCGACGATGCGCCGCGTAGTCTCCAGTTCCTGCCGCTCGCGTTCGCGCTGGACATCGGCGGTGCGCGCGTCCTCCGCCTGCCGCGATTCGCGCAGGTACTCGCGATCGAGCGCCGTCAGTTCGCCGGGGTGCGCGGCCGCCCACGACTCGGCGTCGGCCAGGGCCGCGCCCAGCAGCAGCAAGCCGTCGAGGCGCGACTGGCGGTTCCAGACTTCGGCGCCGCGCTGCAGGGGGTGCAGGCGCGTCGCTTTCCACGCACGGTTGTCCTGCCGCACCGGCTCGATTAGCCGGTCGTGCGCCAGCTCGAACCAGGTGACACCGCGCCGCTCCTCGGCGCGTACGAGGTGGGCGTCCACCAGCGCACGGATGACCGCGTTCGGCATGCGCCCGTCCGCCGTGGGCTCATCCGGCTCGAGCAGGACGAGCGCTCGCACGCCCTGCGGGGTGATCAGCCGCTGATCGAACCAGTCGCGGATGGCGCGCTCGCTCGCGCCGAAGCGCGCCACGATCGCCGCCATCTGATCGGCATAGTAACCGGCCAGCGCGGCATCGACTACGCCGTGCCCGGCCGCGGCCGCCGCGACGTCGCCGGGTGAGATGCGGTTCGGGTCGGCGCGCGGCCGTTCCCACAGCCGGTAGCAGACCACCTGCAACTGCGACGGCTCGATGTACGGCCCCGGCCGGGTCGCCACGCTGCCATCCGGTTGCTGCACGCGCACAATGCGCAGGTCTTCGATCAGCGCATCAACCGCGGCGTCCTCGATCACCGTCCCGGCCGGTCGCTGGATCGCCTCACGCGCGGCGGCGACGCCCAGCAGGTCAAGTCGCATCGTCACGGCGAAGCGCGTTGGCACGTAGCGTGCAAACGGCTCGAGCGCGCCGACGAACTCCTCGCGCATGACAAACAACGCCCAGCGGTTCGCGTTCTGCAGGATGGCGCCGATCTGCGCGAAGAACGCCTGCTTCGCATCGAGGTCGGTCGGGTCGGCGGTGAATATCTCCTCGAATTGGTCGAAGATCAGGACGGGGGAGCCGGCCAGCGCACGCTCGCGCGCGGCGAGGCGCGCTTCGAGCGACGGCGCCGCGCCGGAGCCGCCGGTATCCAATGCCGCCATGACGCTGGCGATGTAGCGGTTTGATGCGACGGCCACGTCGGCCGCTTCGGGCGCCAGGTTGACGCGAAGGATGGGCAGATCCGCAAAGCCTTCGGCGCGCAGGCGTGGGATAAGCCCGGCCTGCACCAACGAACTCTTGCCCGCGCCCGACGGCGCGTAGAGCAGGACGATGCGCCGCGCGACCAGCAGATTGAACAGGTCGTCGATCTCCCCGTCGCGTCCGTACAGCGCCTCCCCGGTTTGGAACGCGCGCGGGCCGACGTACGGATTGAGGCGCTCGGGCGCCGAGGTGGGCGGCATGCTCATTGCGGCCCCGGTTCGCGTGGACGTCCTTCTGGCGGCCCGGCCCGTCGCCGGGCGAGCCGCGTGCCGTCAATCGAGACCCACTGGTCGTCCGTCACGATGCGATCGCCCGCCGGCGCCGGCGCCGGCAGTTGCGCGCGCAGCCAGCGGCCGTACAGATCGGCCGTGAAATCCTCGGCGCTGCCCCAGTAGATGGTGATGCTCTCGTGTCCGAAGTACGATTCGAGGTAACGCCGCGCGCGGTCCGGCTCCAGGAGGCGGCTTTCCTCGGGGTCCACCTGCACGGCAACGTGCGGGAAGCGCGCGTGTCGCCCGGCGCCGCCTTCCAGCGCGGCAATGCTGCGGAACAGCACGCGAAAGATCCAGTCGTCGAGCCGGAAGCCGACGAACACGAGGGCCGTGTTGGTCAGCGCGCTCAAGACGCGGTTGGGGATGTCGGCCGCGTGGCGCGTCACGCCAATCAAGTAGTCGAAATAGTCGTCCTCGGTCAGCACCAGCGAGTCGGGCGCCTGCATCTGCCCGAACAGATGATAGACGAGCGGGTGCTCACGGCTCGGCGGGTAGACCAGCGCCTTGGCGAACAGCGGATCCTCGGGGTCGTGCTCGTCGCGCCAGCGGCAACTGCGGACCTGCGGCGCGCGGGCCGGATCGACCTCGCCAAGCGCATCGGCGAGCATGTGGTCGGGGTTGGTCGTCAGGTACACGGGGAATGGCAGCGCGGCCAGCAGCCGGTGCGGCTCGGTTTCGATTTCGCGCCGCCGAAGCGCGCCCACCGCCGTGAGCAGTTCGTCGAGCGACGGCATCGTCGGCGTGGCGGGCAGTCGCGCGCCGAAGCGCGACCACAACTCGGCGCGGATGGTCTCGGATAGCTTGCGCGCCGGAAACTCGGCGTCGCTCTTGCTGGTCGCGAGATACTGCGCGACCTGTGGCAGGTCCTCGCGCGCGTGCGGCTCCAGCGGAAAGTGGTACTGCTCCGCCCAGCGGCGCGCGATGTCGCGCGTCGAGCCGAAGAGCGATTCGTGCAGGCCCGGGCCGAGCAGCGGTGTGCAGCGTCCTTCGCCGATCCGCGCGAGCAGCGCTTCCCAGCGTTCATCCATCGACTGGTTGGCGCCGACGGCCAGACCCGGCACGTACCACAGCCGCCCGCTCTTGAGTCGCATGAACAGCGCGGGCATCCACCAGTCGGCGCGGTCGCGCACGGCGCCGCGCGCGGCGGCCAGCGCGCGGTCAAGCAAGCCGTCGCGCCGCAGTTCGCTGAAAAAGACCGGCATGAACGCGGCCATGCTGTCCATGCTGACATTGCCCTGCATGGCAACCACGGCCGGTACGCCGCTCTCCGCGAGGCGCGGCCCCAGTGCAGCCAGCGCACCCTCGTCGTCGAGCGTCATCTGCGCGCTCTGGCACGACGCCAGCACGACGAGCCGCGGCGGCGTTCCCAGATCCCCGATGCGCCGGACCAGATCGTCGCCCGCGGCAGGCACGGCGTGTCCGCTGGCGTCCGCCAAATAAAGCAGCGATTGCCCGTCCACGAGTGCGCCGTGGCAGACGAGATAGAGGATATCGTAGCCGTTGCGTAGTTCCGCCGTGATCGCGTCGATCGTCGCCGGTCCCGCTAGCGGCGTCACGGCGATCGGATTGGAAGCGGCCGGGCTGTCGGGACCGTCGCCGAGCGCACGCTGCACGCCGGCCAGTTCAGCGGGCGCGTCGATCGCCGGCAAGTCGGCCGGCAAGCCGGCGGGATTGGCGATGACGACCAGGGCGCGCAGATCGGCCAGGGCGCGCGCCTTGACCGGCCGCCAGTCCGCGCTGGCGAGATAGCGCGACAGGAGCGTGCGCTCGCTGGTGGCCAGCGGCGCATCACGGTCGGGGTCGCGCAGGGTCTCCCAGCGGAGGAGGTGCAATTCGGGCGCGCTGGCGTCGACAGCCAGATGTACCCGCAAATCGGCCCCTTGCGCCTCGGCGGCGGCGCGCATCGCCGTGAACGCGCTGTGCACGCGGCCGTCGTCAAACAGCGCTTTGGTCAGCGCGCGTCCATACGCGTCGGGCGCGCGCGCGAGGGCGCGCAAGGCGGGCAGGTCGAACCGCGCCGTGCCGCTGGCCGGGCGGACCTCGGCGTCGCTGTCGGGCAGCGTGAAGCGCAGTTCGACCGTGTGCGCGTCGCCCATGCGGCGCACCGTCAGCTCAAGATCGGCGACCGCTGTGCTCATAGGGGAGATTATAGCATCACGGCGGAAGCGGCTTCAATTCGCAGCACGCATGGGGTGGTTTTCAGATTGGGGGCGAACGGGTATCTATGGCAGAACACGACGTCACTCCCGCGCGTTGCCCGCTGGCTTCGGGCCAGCGGGCGGTAAACGCTCTGCGGCGATGTCCTGTGCAGCGGGCTTCGCCCCGCTCCGCGCCGCAGGCGCGGGCACAGGATGAAGGCCGCAGAGCACCGCGGGAGTCCAGAGGCAGCACCGCTGGATGCCCGCCTTCGCGGGCATGACGAATGGTTGGCCGAATTTCGTACCCAATTCTGCGGCCGGCGACCGGACGTCGTCGCGCCCTGTGTGCTGTTTCGCATCGGCACGCAGCGAATCGAATATTATGTCGCCTGATCCAGAACCTCGCCGAGCACCTGATCGAAACTCTGCCGCTGCGCCCGGGCTTGCGCGGCCTGGATTTGCTGCGGCGTAAACCGCGATGCGAGTCCTGTGCGCAGACGTTCCGCGCGCGATTTGGCTTCGTGCGTGGCAGCCGGATGCAGCAGAACGTAGCTGGCAAGGTTCAGTGCGCCCTCGGCGTTGGCATCTTGCGCCCACAGGACTCCAAGTCCCGCAAGTGCATCCAGCGCAAACGGCGCGTAGCCGCCTTCACGCGCCAGGCGCAAGACGCCAATGAACGCGTCTTGTGCGTCCGCGCTATCGCCCAGCGCAAGCGAGTTGTAGCCCTGGTGACTGAGAACGCGCGATACGTTTCGGAGATCGCCATTCGCTCTGAACACGTCACAACTCGACGCGAACAAGGAGCGTGCTTCAGGCGGATCGGTCAGTTGAGCCAGCAGACCTAATCGATCGAGCGCGTTTCCTATCCCCGAACGATACCCGATCCCCTGCGCAATAACCAGACTCTCGCGCAACAGCTTTTCAGCTTCGGCTGTCTCGCCCAATGCGAGGGTTGTTTGACTCAGATAGCCGAGCACGTGAGAAACCACCATCGGATCGCCTATTGCCCGCGCGCCGGCCAGTGCCTCCGCAAGATGGCGACGCGCCAGATCGTACTCGCCCTGATCGTGCGCCACAATGCCGATGTACTCGACCACCATCGTCTCGTACCATCGCTCGCCGCACGCCCTGGCCATGGCCAGGCTCGCCCGCAAGCTCTCATTGGCCTCTGCAAAGCGGCCCAGTTCCCAGCACACGATACCGAAATACCACAGCGCGTATGTCCCCGCGACCGGATCGGCGCTCGTTCGCAGGTGCGCGGCGCACGGCCGCAGTGCGGCATGCGCGGCGGCGCTCTTGCCCAGGCGAAAGGCGAAGTACGCTGAATGGGCGCGCATCGCATTAACCGCATCGAGCGCATCCGCGCTGCTGTTGGTCTCCGCGCCGTGCGATTGAATGGCTTCCGCGGCGTTGTGGAAAAGCAACTCGCCTTCTGCAAACCAGGTTCGCAATTCGAACAAATAGAGGAGCGCGGGCGATACCTGGTACGCGCGCGCGCTGTCGCCATGCGCAATCGCCCAGTTCCAGGCTGCGCGAATGTTGTCGATTTCGGCAGCCAATTCCGCCGACGTCGCTTTTTGGTGTCGATCCCTCAGGCGCGGCGCGCACCGCTCAAGCCAGTCGACGTAATACCGGCTGTGCCGCTCCGCCGCGCTCGACGCCGGATCCCCGGCGGCAGGTTTTGCCGCGGCATACTGGCGAACGAGCTCATGCAAATCGTAGTGCCCCGTATCCGTGCGGCGTATCAATGACTTGGCCACCAGCCCCGACAGCGTCGCCAGCGATGCGCCGGCCACCTGCTCCGCCGCGTGGCGTTGAAAGCGACCGTGAAAAGCCGACAGGTCGCGCAGTACGCGCCGCTCCTCCATCGTGAGCATCTCCCAGGAATGATCGAACACCACGCGCATACTGCGATGCCGTTCAGGCAGATCGCGGATCGAGACGCTCAAAAAGTCCAGATCGCGCTCGATTTCCTGGGCGATCTCGGGTACCGCCAGCGTGCGCACCCAGGTCGCCGCGAGTTCGAGGGCGAGCGGCGTCCCGCCAACCAGGCGGCATAACCGCGCCACGGCGGGGTGATCCTCCGGGCGCAGGGCAAAGCCGACCCGCGCGCGTTGCGCGCGCTGCAGAAATAACGCGGCCGCCGCCGATGATTCGATGGCCGCGACGCCGTCGTCCTCGGGAAGTTCCAGACCCGCAATGTCAAACACCCATTCACCTTGCACGCTGAGTGGCTGGCGCGAAGTCAACAGCAACTTGATATGTGTTGCATGCTGCAGCATTTCGACAAACAGCTCGGCCGCGCTGCCTTGTGCGGGCACAGCGGCCAACAACTGTTCGACGTTGTCCAGTACCAACAGCATCTCCCGCTCGCGCAAATAATCCAGCAGTTGGACGCGCGGACTGGTGGGACAGCAAAATGAAAAGCCCAGCGCTTCGGCGATCGCGGGAACAATCGCATCAACTGAATCCGTGTTGACGAGCGGCACAAACGCGACGCCCTGAGCGAATGCGTTGCGATGATGCGCGGCGGCTTGCAACGCGAGGCGCGTCTTGCCCATCCCGCCAGGCCCGGCGAGCGTAATGCAGCGGCAGGCGGGATCGGCGATCAGCCGTCCGAGCTCGGTCAACTCGCGCTGGCGTCCGATGAAGGGGGTCAGCGATACGGGTAACGAGGAGGGACGAGAGATGACGTTCGAGGTCGTGGGTGGAGCATCCGTCACCTTCGCGTCAGCGGCCCTAATCCGTTCGCATAATTCGCGCGTCTCACTCGACGGTTCGACGCCCAATTCCTCCGCCAGCACACGCCGGCACGTTTCGTACTGCGCGATGGCCGCAGCGCGCTGGCCTTCGCGCGCGAGCACACGCATCATCTGGCGGTGGGCTGACTCGCGCCAGGGATCGAGCTCGAGTTGCCGCACTGCAGAGCGGCGCGCCGCACCCCAATCGCCGCGCTGTTCATGATAGTCCGCCAGGCTGCCGAGCGCGTCGAGCGCCTGCTGGCGCAGCGCTTCGCGCCGGGTCAACGCCCACGCTTCAAACTCCGCGCTGTCCGCCAGGAAGAACTCCTGCAAGAATGCGCCGCGATAGAGATCAACCGCCTGCTGCAAGCGCGCCGCGCAGACGGCGCACGTATCCAGGCGCGCATGCGCGTGGCTGGCGCACGCGGCCAGGTGCGCGCTGAACGCCGCCACGTCGAGCCGATGATCGCTTGCGGCATTGAATTGGATCGCATCGCGGCTGATGTGCAGGTAAGGCGGATGCGCGGACGCGTCGCCAATTGTTTGACGGAGACTAAAGAGGGCTTGACGCAAATTGTGGCGTGCGGCCTGCTCCGGTTCATCGGGCCAGAGGATCCCGACAAGCGCATCGCGCCGGTGCGGGCGGTCAGTCTCGACGGCAAGATAGACGAGGAGCGCGCGTGCCTTGTCCGACTCAAACCGGGCAGGCAACCGATCGGCCAACGTGACCTGTAAAGCGCCAAACACGCCCAACGTCAGGTGTGTCATCCGTTCTCCTTGGCGCACATCATAGCATCGTCAGGAAAAACAGGCCAATCCCTGACGATGGATTGATGCCGGGCTGACGACGGCATGGAATAATGGGGTCAAATGCCTAACGCGACAGCCGGTGACTCCGCCGGCATGACCTATCGATCGTACTTGTTGCGCCTGTGGCGCGCAGAAACCCTTGGGCAGGGTTGGCGCGCATCGCTGGAAGACCCGCGCACGGGCGAACGAATCGGGTTTGCGAGTTTGGAGCAGCTATTTGCCTATTTGATGGAATTGGCCGAACGCGACGGGCAAGAATAGGGAGGATAGGTCCGCCGGCATTTTCCGATTATCGAAGGGATCGCAACCGTGCCGGCCATGCAGTCGCTGCGCGTGGCAGGATCGCACAGTTCATCCAGCTTGCCGTCCCCGAGATCTGGTAACGGGCACAGGGTCTGGCTTTCCGCGCGGCGACGCTTCGCCATCCGGGACGAAGAAAGGAAAAACGGCGATGGCATCCATCAAGATGATTCCCGAAGCCGAGGCTACGGGTAACGTCAAAGCGATCTACGATGAAATCAAGTCCAAGCTTGGCATTGATTTTGTCCCCAATCTCTACAAGGTCATGGCCGCAAAACCCGGATACCTGGAAGCCAATTGGAACAAGGTCAAAGCGGTCATGGTTGAGCCGGGCATACTCGACCACCTGACGAAAGAGATAATCGCCGTGGCCGTGTCGGCGGTGATGGGCTGCGAATACTGACTCGGCGTGCATACTTCTGCGGTGCAGAAGCTGGGACTTGATGATGAAGCGGTGCTTGAACTAATGGCCGTGGTGGACCTGTTCAGCGGTTTCAACAAGCTGATGGACGGCTTGCGCGTTGATCCGGACGAAAAGCCCTGGTACGGTTGAGGTTCCGCCATTTGAATGCCGTGCGCATTAGTCGGGTTGCCCCAAGCGAACGTCACGAAGCGACAGGTCGCGGCAGGCGCGCCCTGCCACGAGGCAATACTCATGGTCAAACGGATCATCCCCGGCTACGGTGAAACGCTCTTTCAGCATGAGGGCCTGAAGCCGGAAATCGCCGCATGGGAAGACGGCCTGCGCGCCGATACCGGGCCGGGCAGCTTCGAATGGTGATATTTCGATGCCCACTGAGCTGGACTTTGTCCATTCGCCAGATAGCAGAATTACGAAAAATGGGCCTGGAGCATTTTTCGGAATGGACTGATACGGTACCTATGAGCGTCATTGCGAGAACATCATGGTGGGGCCGCCATGTTGTGGCCCCAAAAACTTGGGCGCGGCTGGCGGCCAAGCCGTCATGCCGGCGAAAGTTGGTGATGCGCCGGGGGCGCACACCCCGCGCATGAGAATAGTCATGCCAATGTAGGGACGGGTCTTTGACCCGTCCAGTCGGCCAGGTCAAAGACCTGGCCCTACCACAGGATGCGCTCCATTTTCATGGGAGCCGGCATCCAGGGGTGTTGACTCTGGGCCCCGGCTTTCGCTGGGGCGACAACCTGGGCTCCTTGCCGTTGGTCGCAGCGAAGTTTCTGAGCAGCCCCCACAGGGGGAAAGCAATCCCGGCTTTCGGCTTGTCGAGATTGCTTCGTCTAAGTCCAGGCGTCGGCAGTTCGCTGCGGGCACGCGGCAAATCACAACACATGGAGATGGAGTGTCCGGCATGGACAGGCATCCGTTAGCCAGTTTCTTTCTCATCACCTTTCTCGCAACCTGGGGGATCGCGGGGCTCTTTTTTCTGTTCCCCGATCAGATTGTCGCGCTGACCAGAAAGCAGGTGGATGCCTATCACCCGTTGTTTAGAATCGCCGCCAGCGCGCCGACATTCTCGGCTTTTCTGGTTATTCTGCGCGTGCGGGGGAAACCGGGCTTGCTTGCCTTTTTGGCAAGCTATTTGGATTTCGCGATCCGGCGTCGCTGGTATGCTTATGTCTTTGGAGGAATGGTTGGGTTCGGATTGGTCCTGCGCTTCGTCGAAACATCATGGGGGCTGGCTGTGCCCATTCTCCCGTTTTCATGGACTTCGTTCATCCCGTTTGCGCTCTACTGGCCGCTTTTCGATCCCGGCCCGCTGGGAGAAGAGGCTGGGTGGCGCGGATTTGCATTACCGCTGCTGCAGCGCCGCTTCCCGCCGTTTTGGGCAAGCGCGGTGCTTGGCACGATTTGGAGCATCTGGCATCTACCGGCGTTCTACGTTTCCACGTTAAACCAGAGTACGCTGTCATTCCTGCTGTTCTTGACGAGCAATATCATGCTGGTCATGTTCATGACATCTGCCTACAATGCCACGCGGGGTAATCTCCCGCTAATGATCGTCATTCACTGGGCATACAACTTGACGGGTGTCTTCGTCTCAATGGATGTATTTTACTTTGCGGCGTATGGGGCGCTGTTTCTGGCGGCGACACTGCTGATGTCGCGGCTGCGCCCGGCAACGCCGATGCGTGAGCCGATTCCAGGATGGTCGCGGAACAATGCCAGTGTGGTTGCCCAGAGTTGAATGGCAACCGTGTGAGAAGAACAGACAAAGGAGATGCAAGATCATGAACGCCAAATCCATTCTGTTAGCGTACGCAACACGCTACGGCTCGACGCAGGAAGTTGCCGAGGCGATCGCCGCCTCGTTGCGCGACGCCGGGCTGAGGGTCGATATTCAGCCCATGCTGGAGGTCCAGCGGCTCGATAGCTATGATGCGGTCGTGCTGGGGGCCGCGATCTACAATGCCCGATGGCACCCCGACGCGCACCAATTCCTGGTTCAACATCAGGGAATTCTCCGGCAACTACCCGTGGCGATTTTCGCGCTCGGTCCGTTGAGTACCAGCAAGGCGGCGATGCAAAACTCGCGCCGCCAACTGGATAGCGAACTGGCGAAACATTCCTGGTTGAAACCGGCGGCGCTGGAAATGTTTGCCGGGAAGTACGACCCATCGAAACCGGGATTGGGCTTTTTCGAAAGATTTGTGCCTGCCAGCGACCATCGAAACTGGGAGGCGATCCGCGCCTGGGCAAACGCATTGCCTGCGCAGTTACAGCCTGATGCGGTGTTGCGTCCAGCCTGATATTGCGCCACCCGCCACACAATTGGCGGTGGACGGCTGACGGGGATTCGCCGCTCGCGTCTCAAACAAGGGGGGTCGATATGAAAAACATGATGAAATGGGCTGCGATTGTGCTCGGCGTACTGTTCGGTTTGGCTTTGCTGGCGGGCCTGGCGTTATATCCGATCGGCATGGAAAAACTCACCCGGCTTTATCCGGACATCCCGGTCGAGGCGGCCAAGATTCCCGGCGACCCCGATGCCGTCGCCCGCGGCAGGCACGTGGCCACGATCTGGGCGTGTACCACGTGCCACGGCGCAAATATGAACGGCATGGTGCTCGTTGACGATCCGATCGAGGGCACGATTGTGGCCTCCAACCTGACTTCCGGCAAAGGGGGTGTTGCCGGGTCATACACCAACACCGACTGGGTGCGCGCCATTCGCCATGGCGTCAAGCCAAACGCCCGGGCCGAAGTCTTGATGTATGACTACTCCACCATGAGCGAACAGGATCTGGGTGACCTGATTGCCTACATGAAACAACTCTCGCCGGTCGATTCGGACCATCCGGCGACGCGTGTTGGACCGATAGCTGCCATCGCGCCGGTGGTTGGACTGTCTACCGTAACGGCAGAAACGATCGATCATCGCGCGCCGCGTCCGGCGGACCCGGCGCCGGGCGCCACGAAAGAATATGGCCGGTATCTCGCCGCAATTTGCGTCGCATGCCATGGCTCGTACGCCGCCCGCAAACTGGACGGTTGGAAACAGGACGATTTCATCCGCGCATTCCGCACCGGCGTTGCACCGAACGGGAAACGACTCGGACCCACGATGTCGTCGAAGACCTTCAGCGAGATGACTGACATGGAGCTGTCCGCGCTCTGGTTGTACTTGCGGGGTGTGCCGCCGTTGACATTGCAGAAATAGCCGGGCCGCCGGTCGAGCGCTCGAACGGCGCCTGAAGGCGTCAAGCCTACCCTGCGCGGCGAGCCCCATCCCTTCGTCGGTCTGGATACGCGCTACGCTATCAATAGCGTAAGCCACTGACAAAACATATCCACGAAATTATGGCAATGGTGGTCAAGGCCGTTCAATCTGCATAATGCGCCGTTGTCCCAAAGGAGCAACCATCATGAACACAACCATGTTGAAGAACCGATCTCTACGGAACTTTATTCTGTTGCTGTTTGCTCTATCCATTCCGCTTTGGATATTCGGTTCGATCTTTGAGGTGCAGATCTTTCCAGGGTTCAATTTGTATCAGCTCCCGCTTGCGATGCCGGCGGTCGCAGCGCTGATTCTCATTTATCGCGAAAACGGGGAAACGGGCGTCATTGCGCTCTTGAAAAGAACGTACGACTTCCGCAACATCAAATCCAAGATCTGGCTTCTCCCCATCCTGCTCACATATCCCAGCATTGGCTTTCTTGATTACGTGATACAGCGAATGTCTGGAATCTCCCTGCCATCGCCACAGTTCTCGTTACTCATATTGCTCGGTTACAGCACCGTATTTCTTCTGACCTTTGGCGAAGAACTGGGCCTGACGGGTTATGCGCTTGACCCGATGCAACAGCGCCATAGTGCGCTTATGTCTGGCCTGCTCCTTGGATTGGTATGGGCAGGCTATCATATTCCAAGTTTCATCATCAGCGGATTTTACTCATTCGAGTGGATGTTCTGGCATGCCGTCTACACCATAGCGGGCCGGGTTTTGTTCGTCTGGGTCTATAACAACGCGGGAAAGAGCTTGTTTTCCATGGCTTTGTTCCATTCGACCTTTGGCCTGTTTTGGGTTCTTTGGCCACAAACAGGCAATTTGCAGAAAGCCACGCCCGTTTATGACCCGCGCATCGCAGCAATCATTGCCATATCCTATGTCGTGATAGTGACGCTGCTGTGGGGCTCGCAGACATTGGCGCAATACCGGTTTGCCCGATCAGGCGGCCGCATGGCAAGCGAAGAGCAACCGCGGGCGACAGGCTGAAGAGCGGCGCCCAGTTATACCGCAAGTCACGTTCTTGATAACGTAGGAGGGACTTATGAACACAACATTCGACCCTCGGACGCTGGCGGCTGACCTGTCCGAAGTGCATCGCATTTACGCCGGCTTTTTCGCCGGCCTGGATGCGACCCGTTGGGACAAACCGGTCAAGGGCAGTGCGACCGAGTGGCCCTTGCACGAAACGATTGCCCACCTGTGCGCTCTGAATGGGGACGGACTTGCGAGTATCAAGCATGCCTTACGCGGAGCCGTTTACAAATTCCCTGGCTTGGACAACCGCTACGAATTCAATACCTTCAACCGCAAGGGAATTGACGACCATCTGGGCATTTCGCTGGAAGCGCTGTGTGCAAGGCTTTTGGACATCCTTGATGAGACCACCAGCATCGCCCGCAATCTGCAACCCGACCAGGCTGAACTGACCGTGCACATGCCAATCTACAACCGCCCGGTCTGGATCGTTGAAGTGCTCGGTATCATCCACATCCATATGGGTTTGTTTCACTCCGCGCAGGTGGCTGAGCCAACGGGCTTGCCGCCACTGTGGATGCAATTCTCACCCGAGCTCCGCCATCGGGTGATCGAGCGGACGATGCGCGCCTTCAGTCTGTTGTACCGCCAAGATATCGGCGGTTCGCTGCGCACAACGCTTGCGTTCCGCGTCGATGGTCCCGGCGGGGGCGAATGGTACGTGGAACTATCGCCGGATGCGCCTACGTCGGGCGAGGGCACCGTCGATCACCCTGGGCTGGTGATCCATCTGCGCGACACGGCCGTTTTCTGCCGGATGCTGACCGCCCGGTTGAATGTGCCGCTCGCCTTGATCAGCGGCGCCATGAAACTGCGCGGCGACTTGCGCCTGTTTCTGCGCATGGACAGCCTGTTCAGCGTGGATGCCCGGCCGCCAATGGCCGCACCGACCAGAACCTCATCCGCGCTCCAACGCTTAACGCGGAGACTATCCAAGTAATTCGCGAAGGGAGTGGCTTATGGCACAATCACAGGATGGACGCCAGGCAAAAACATCAGAGCGTTTTTCGGAATGATCTGATACGGCGCCTATGAGCGTCATTGCGAGTCCCCGCAGGGGGCGAAGCAATCGCAGCGTTCGGCTTGTCGAGATTGCTTCGTCGGCTTCGCCTCCTCGCAATGGCAATTTGCGTATCGGTTGTTTCTGGAAACCGCTCTAGAGAGGAGTTTTCGTGAGCAAGGTTAATACGGTGGCCATCATCGGCGCAGGCGTAGCAGGACTGACGGCAGGCGGCTTGCTCTCTCGCAACGGCTTGAAGGTGAAGCTTTTTGAAGCCAATGGCAAACTGGGCGGGAGCTGTGCCAACACCAACGTCGGCGGGTACACCTTTCATGACGGCGCGATGTATTTGGCATTTTCCGGGGTATTGGATCATGTGTTTGAGCAGCTCGGTCTTGACCGCCCGGCGCTCCTGCCGTTGAGAAAGATAACCGCCAACCAGCAGACGACTTTGCCGGATGGCACCGTGGTGACGATCGGCGACGGACGTGACGTGACGGTCAGTGGAAGGTCCGGAGGAGCGAGGACGGCCCAACTACAAAAAGAGCTTGACTGGATGCTCAAGAAATGGGAGCCGGTGTTCCATCTCTTTGCGGATGATATCATGCTTCACCCGCTCTCATTGTCGCGGCTCATGGCCAGGGGCTGGCGTCAGCTGCCCAAGTTGCGCGGGACCGTTGCGTCGGAGATCAGTCGCCTCTTCAGCGATGAAGCCGTCCGTGCCGCCATGTCCGGTGCATTGCTCTATGCCGGGACGCCGCCACAAAAAGCCCCGGTCCAGGCGATCCTGGGGTTGGTGGCCATGCTCACCGAGGGGTTCTATCTGCCCGAGGGCGGCATGGGTAGAATTCCCGAGGCACTGAGCCATGCGCTAAAGAACAATGGCGGTGAAATATTCCTGAATTCAAAGGTCAGCAATATCCTCGTAAAGAACGGCCGCGTTCATGGGGTGGAAGTTGAGGGACAGGGTTTGGTCGAGGCTGATGCCGTCGTTTCGACCGTCAGCGGTATGCTGACCTTCGGCTCGCTTCTGAATCACGCGGATGTACCGGATCGTATGAGACGCAAGGTACAGACGGCTCCGTTGTCGCACAAGGCGCTGGTCATCCAGTTTGGGCTGGCCAACCCGGTAGACGTGCGCAGCCACTCCAACGCCATACTGCCCATGCTGGATGAACAATACAAAGTGTTCCTGCCAAACGAGATGGATGTGCCATGGCCCATCTACTCGGTGCCCACGGTTACGATGCCAGAGCTGGCGCCGAGCGGCGGGAGCATCATCGAAATGTTTCCTCCCATAAAACAGAACATGCCTGCGGAAGATTGGGATGACCAGCGGAAAGAGCGCGTGGCTGAATTGGCGATGCAGGCGCTTTCTCGCATGCACGATATCAACGTTGTCGTAAGACGCGTGCTTAGCCCAAAGGATTTTCAGGATACGCTGCACCTGTACAAGGGGGCGATCTACGGATTGTCACCGAACGCCGCCCTCAGCGCACAGTTCCCGCACGACTCTTCAATCCGCGGATTGGTTCAGGCCGGGCAGACCACATATCCCGGCTTTGGCGTTAGTTCGGCGGCCATGTCGGGTGTGCTTGCTGCAGAAACACTGATGAGGGCGGCGAGGTTGTAGTTATTGATATATGCCGCCAAACACAGCGTGCAGCGGACGGCTGGGATTTTAGACCGAAATCCGATTCAGTGTATTGCCCCCTCCCAGCAAAGCGGCGTAGACGCGTGCACAGAGGGTGGTCGGGGGATGGGCAATACCGGCCCGCACACGCAAGTAACCGCATGTACACAGGAACGAGCCAAAACAGAATTGCGAATCTGCGCCAGCGCCTCAAGCGGGGTCCGCTGTAAGGAGAACGTCATGCAAAAGTTGCCTGTCACGAAACATGAAGGGGCCGCAAAAGATTATGAGACTATCACTCGTCGATGGTTGTACCGCGGGCAGCGGCCCAACTGGATTGCGAGAGTACTGAATCGGGCGTGGGCGGCCGTCGTCTCGACGGGCGTCGCCGCTGCCAATGATGTGACGCTAGAAGTGATTGGACGGAAGTCGGGCCGGACCGTCTCGTTTCCGTTGGTCATGGCGACCGTCGATGGACAGCGTTACCTGGTGTCGATGCTCGGGGATAATGCCCAGTGGGTCCGTAACCTGCGGTCCTCCGGCGGGAAAGCCGTACTCCGGCACGGCGAACGCGAAGAGGTTCAACTCGCCGAGGTTCCCGTTGAGCAGCGCGCGCCGATCTTGAAAGCCTATCTTCAAGTGGCGCCGGGAGCGCGACCGCACATACCCGTAAACAAGGACGCGCCGCTCGCGGAATTCGAAAAGATCGCACCGGCGTTCCCGGTCTTCCGCCTGGCGTCCAGCCAGACGGCATAGCCGTCGTGTGAATTCAAGCCCGGCCACTGCCGCGCCGCTGGAGGAGAGCAAGCCCACCATGGATACCTATACCGCCATCAAGACGCTGCGTTCGGTTCGCCAGTATCGCGATGCGCCGGTTGACGATGCGGTCATCACCCGCATCATCGACGCCGGGCGCTGGGCGGGCAGCGGGAAAAACACGCAGCCATGGCGCTATATCCTCATCAAGCGCCGCGATACGCTGGCCGAACTCTCCACTTATGGGAGCTACGCGAGTCATCTCCGCGACGCCGTGTTTGCCATCGTCGTGGTGACTCCGCTGGCCGCCCGCGCGGAATTCGATGCGGGCCGCACGATCCAGAACATGCTGCTCGCCGCCTGGGCGGACGGCGTTGGCTCCTGTATTGTATCGCTCACCCAGGAGGCGGCGGTGAAGCGCCGGCTTGGCATCCCAGACCATTACAAAGTCCAGCAGGCGATCGCGTTTGGGTACCCGGCGCATGATGTGGCTCCAACCGTTGAGGGCAAACCCTTGAAAGATGTGCTCGCGTCACTGGGGCGCAAACCGATCAGCGAACTCGTACACGAGGAAACATGGGGCGGGCAACCAGCCAACCACGCCGATCAATAACCTGGCGCAGCGGGTGGCTGCATCGTTGAGCCGTGCGTTGGGCGCGGCGCACGCGATCTCCACCGCACGAAACGACTAAGGCGGCTTGTCAAAATAGGTCGCCAACATCTTGCATCCGTGACTTCAAGTGCAGCAATTCTCATTTTGGAGTCGGCTGCCAATATGCCCCCTCATCCCCTGCCCCTTCTCCCCCGCGCGCGCGGGGGAGAAGGGGAAAAGCTAACGGGGAGGTGCGCGGCGGCGCAGCCGCCGCGCACCTCCCCTAAGAAT